>CALDSM010000910.1 GCA_937923585.1 uncultured bacterium | reverse complement strand
AGGACGCCCCATGCATTCCATTGAAGACAACGACGCGCTGGTTATTGCCGGACGGCGCTTTGGCTCGCGGCTGATGATCGGCACGGGCAAATTCCCCTCGGCGCAGGCGCTGCGCGACGCCATCGCGCAAAGCGGCGCGGAAATCGTGACCGTGGCGCTGCGGCGCGTGGACCTGTCCTCGCCGGACGGCGAGGGCATCCTGTCGGCCATAGACCCGAAACGGCAGTTGATCCTGCCGAACACGAGCGGCGCGCGCGACGCCGACGAGGCGGTGCGGCTGGCCCGGCTGGCGCGGGCGGCGGGCATGGAGCCGTGGATCAAACTCGAACTCACGCCCGAGCCGCGCTACCTGCTGCCCGACCCGGCGGAAACGCTGCGCGCCGCCGAAATCCTCGTCAAGGACGGGTTTGTGGTGCTGCCCTACATCCAGGCGGACCCGATGCTGGCCAAGCGGCTGGAAGAGATGGGCACGGCCACCGTGATGCCGCTGGGCGCGCCCATCGGCAGCAACCGCGGCCTGCGCACGCGCGACATGATTCGCATCATCATTGAACAGTCCAGCGTGCCCGTCGTGGTGGATGCCGGGCTGGGCGCGCCGTCGCACGCCGCCGAATCCATGGAACTGGGTGCGGACGCGGTGCTGGTAAACACAGCCCTGGCCGATGCGCGCGATGCGGGAGCCATGGCGAAGGCCTTCGCCATGGCTGTGGAGGCGGGACGCATGGCCTGGCGCGCAGGGCTCGGCCCCGAACGCGGCGAGGCCGAAGCCTCCTCGCCGTTGACCGGGTTCCTGTTTGAAAAGTGAAGCCGTTCTGCCTTTGACGCAACGAACGGCGTGATTTTCTTTTTTGACTGCGGTGGCCATGCCGCCGCTTTTCCTTCTCGTAGGGGTGGCGTCCGCAAGAGAAAGCGGCGGCATGGCCACCGCAGTCAAAAAACTCCTCTTGAAAAGTGGTTGCTTTATGAGCTTTATGGACGAACTCGGGGCATGGCCGCGCGAACGTGTGGCCGCCCTGTACGACAACGTGACCGAGACCGACGTGCTGTCAGCCATCGGCCGCGACGAGCGCACCCTGCGCGACCTGGCCGCGCTGCTGTCGCCCGCCTCACGGCCCCATCTGGAGCGCATGGCCCGAGAGGCGCAGCGCCTGACGCGCTGGCATTTCGGCCGCACCGTCAGCCTCTACGCACCCATCTACTTCTCCAATTTGTGCGCCGCCGACTGCCTCTACTGCGGGTTCGCGGTGTGCTCCGGCGTCAAGGACGAGCGCGTCACACTGACAGACGAACAGATCGAGGCGGAATGCGTTGCCCTGAAGTGCATGGGTTATGACAGCGTGCTGCTGCTCACCGGCGAGGCGCCCAAGGCCGTGCCGCCCGCCCATATCGCCCGCGCCGTCGGGCTTGCGCGCCGCCACTTCTCCAGCGTCTCTGTCGAGGTCTACTCGATGGACGAGGAGGACTACGCGCTGCTCTGCGAGAACGGACTGGAGGGCGTGACGCTTTACCAGGAAACCTATGACCGCGACCTGTACAGCGAGGTGCATCCGCGCGGGCTCAAGCGCGACTATGCCTACCGCGTGGACACGCTGGAGCGCGCCGGAAACGCAGGCGTGCGCAAGCTCACACTCGGCGCGCTGCTGGGTCTCTTCGACTGGCGGCTGGACCTCATCTGGACCGCCCTGCACGCCCGTTACCTGCAGAAGCGCTGCTGGCGCAGTGGCGTTTGCGTCTCTTTTCCGCGCCTGCGCCATACGCCGCCGCGTTTCCGCGTGGATTATCCCATGTCTGACGCCGAACTGGTGCAGGCCATTCTCGCCATGCGGCTCTTCCTGCCCGAGGCGGGATTCAATCTCTCCACCCGCGAAAGCGCCGCCTTCCGCGACCGCGTCATGCCGCTCGGCATTACCTCCATGAGCGCCGGTTCCAGCACCCGTCCCGGCGGCTACGTCACCCGCGGCGAGGAGGTCCTCGAACAGTTCGAGGTCGAGGACACGCGCAGCCCGGAAGAGGTGGTCGCCATGATCCGCCGCGCCGGCTACGACCCTGTCTGGAAGGACTTCGACCGCGCCTTCCACGGGTGAGCCGCCAGCGACCCAACCGACCCCGTCATTGCAAGCGAAGCGAAGCAATCTCGTGCTCGCCATGGCGGAGACCTGGGCTTTGGTCCCTAGAGATTGCTTCGCTTCGCTCGCAATGACGACGCGAGTTGTGACAGTTGATCTCCCCTTCGTGCTACCATGAACCCACAACAGTGGAGGACTTGTCATGGGCATGGCGGCTGTGTTGTCGGCGCTTGTGCTGTTTGCCGGGGCGGATGTCCGTTTGGAAACCACCCCCACTGCAGTCATTCTGCATTGCGGCGATGAATCGCTGGCGGTCTCGCTGGCCTGCCCCGCAATACGGCTGGCGGGCGTAGCCGAGGCGTTGGGCGGCCAGACACCCCAGTATGTGGACGGCGATCTGTACAACGGCGGCACGCTCCGGGTCCAGTACGAGCCGATGCCGACACCCCTTGGCGGGATACTGGCCCCAGAATTGCATTTGGCGTGGTCGCCGCAGGAGCAGGTGCTGCGCAAGGACTTGAGGCTGTTCAGAAGCATCAAGAGCGGAGCGGTCAAAGTGGAGGAGGTGGTTTTTGACATCTATGACGCCGCGCCGGTGCAGGAATTCCGGCCCGGCCCGCCGCAGAGTTATCCGGTGTTCATCAAGGGATTCTTCCTGGGCGTTGAATTCCCGGTCGCCTCCACGCGGGTCGAGAACGGCAAGGTCGTTGTCGCGTCGAAGCCCCTATTTGAACTGGCTGCCGGTGCTTCGTATGAAAGCCGCAGGGCGGTGTATGGCCCGGCGGGTGCCGGGCAGGAAGTGGCGGCGTTTCACCGCTACATCGAGGCGCACCGGCCCGCGCCGAAGGGGCTGCACTTCAACTACAACTCCTGGTGGACCTCGCCGGTCCCCTTCACCGAGGCCGACATCCTCGGCCTGATGAAGCAGTTCGAGGACAACCTTTACAAGAAGCACGGCGTCGGGCTCGACTCGTTCACCATAGACATGGGTTGGTCCGACCCCATGGGCGTGTGGGATATTGACAAGAAGCTGTTCCCCGAGGGATTCACGAAGATCCAAGCGGGCGCGGAGGCGATGGGCGGCCATTTGGGCCTGTGGTGCTCGCCGTCTTCCTGTTACCCGCCCGCCGTGGACCCGCAATGGGCGCTCGACCACGGCTATGAAAGTTTCGAGGTGCCCGGCACCAAGGTGCGCCTGCTCAGTCTCGCGGGGGAGAAGTATCAGAACAAGTACGGGTCCTCCATCGGAGCCATCGCGAAGCAATACCGTCTGGGCCAGATAAAGCTCGACGGGCTCAACCCCGGCGGCGCGGACTACATGGCGGGCAGTTGGACCTCGGACGCAACGGCAGCGGGTGCGTGTGCGGCCTTTGACACGATGCGCGCGGGCAGTTCCGAGGCGTGGCTGGAGGCCACCTACAGCGCCTATGCAAGCCCGTGGTGGCTGTTCCACGTCAATTCGGTCATCGGCTGTTTCGGCGACGACTCGCCGCACGGGCGCGTGCCCTGCCCGGTCTACCGCGAGAGCTACACGACGGGCCGCGACTACCACAACCTGCAGGGTGCCAACCGGCTTCCCTCGCCCATTCCGGCCCAGGAGATTCTCGGCGTCATCCACCAGAGCGACGAGCCCTTCATGAACGACGCCGTCACCACCATCCTGCGCGGCCATGCGTTTGTGCCGCTGTACGTGAACCCCAAGTACATGAACGACGACCGCTGGGCCATGCTGGCCGGGCTGATCCAATGGTCCCGCGCCAACGTGGACATCCTCACCGCGCCGAACACGCTGCCGCTGCGTCCCGCAACATGGCTCAAGGACGGCACGCCGTGGCTGTCCTACACCGCGCCCATGCCGCGCGATCCCTACGGTTATGCGCACTGGGCGGACGACAAGGGCCTCGTGCTGCTGCGCAATCCCTGGGCCGCGAAACAGGGCTGTCCGGTAAAGATTGATCTTGCCGTAAAGGGGCCGGTGCATGCCGTCAGCCTCTATCCCGAACCGCGCGTTTACGGCAACGTGCTGTACACGGGGCAGACGCTGGACGTGCCGCTCGCGCCCTATGAGACGCTGGTGCTCTCCTTCGCCACCGGCGACGTGCCGCCCGAACTGCCCAAGGCGGCGGACTGTGTGAACACCCTTCTTGCCAGCGGAGTGAGCAAACCGACCACGACCCTGCGCAGCGTGGTCTACAACGAAGTCCCGCAACCCTTTGGCGCGGACTACACCTCCCTGGCGCCCGCCTCCGGAAAGGCCGTGGAAATGGATGCCGACTTCCAAATGACTGGGAGCGCCCGTCACTCCCGCGAAGGCGGGAGCATCCCTGCAGGCCGTGTGCGCGTGTTGACCCTCTTCGAGGGCAAGACCGTTCCCGAAGCCTCGGGCACACTCCAGTGCGACGGCAAGGACATCCCTCTGCGCGCCATCCGTTCCGACGCCGGCTTCACCGCCACGGGCATCGCCGCGCCCGAATGCTGGCAGTTCCTCGAAGGCGTGCTGCCCGAGGACGGCGGCAAGGTCTCGCTGCGCGCAAGCACGCAGGACCCCGCCGCCACCGTGTCCGTCTGGCTGCTCTCCGATAAGCCCGGCAAGGGCACGCCCGGCCTGCCCAACGCACTGCCGTCGCCCGAATGGATTTCGCTCGACGGCGTGTGCGTGCTGGCTCCGCAAACTGTCTCGGACACCGGCGAAGAAGCACACAAGACCGCGCCGATCGAGAAGATTGACGGCATATTTCTCGACACCATCGAGCCCGTCTCCGTCAAGCAGGGCTTCGGCGAACTCAAGAAGAACCGCAGCGTTTGGAACAAGGAGATGGTCATCGGCGGGCGGCATTTCCGCCGCGGCCTGGGCAGCCACGCGAACGGCGAGATCGTATACAACCTCGGCGGCAAATACAGAGCCTTCCAGGCATGGGCCGGCCCCGACATGGCCACCCACGGGTCCATGGGCTTCACGGTCTTCGTGGACGGGCAAAAACGCTGGGAGTCGGGCCGGATGGTGCGCGGCGACGCGGCAAAACGCGTCGAGGTGGACCTGACGGGCGCCAAAGAACTGCGCCTGGTGATGGACGACGGCGGCGACAGCATCGGCGGTGACCACGCCGACTGGGCGGACGCGCGGCTGTTAAAGTAGAATCGTTTTTAACCGTCTGAACAGGCAACCGTAGGGTGTGTGAAGTCTTGCGCAGCAAGACGGAACGCACCATGTTCGGACCGCGAATACGCAAAGACGGTGCGTTGCATTTTGCTGTGCAAAATTTCGCGCACCCTACATTTCGGAAGGAGGAACTGAGCCATGACAGGAATGGAAGCTGCGGAGATTGTGGGCCGGGAACGCGCGTATCTGATGAACATCCTGAACGCATTTCCACCGGAACAGGGCGGGTTTTGCCCGGCGGCGGGCATGATGAGCGCCGCGCAGCAGGCAAACCATCTTGCCAGTACGGTGCGGTGGTTTGCCGAGGGCGCTTTCGGCGGCGGTTTCGACATGGATTTCGAGAAGCTGGAGGCGGTCAACAAGGCGGACGTCACCTGGGACGAGGCGATGGCCAAAATCAACAGCGCCTACGACGACTACATTGCGTTCCTCGTGACGCTGACGGCGGGCGAACTGGACGACGCCATGCCGGACAATCCCATCTTCCCGCCGGGCACGCCGCGCTCCGGTGTAATTTATGCGCAGGGTGATCACACCGCCCACCACCGCGGCGCGCTGTCGGTCTATCTGCGCCTGCTCGGCGTTGTCCCGCCGATGGTGTACGGCTGAGTCCGCGAAACGCGACCCGGTCACCGCGGAGCCTTTTTGCCGGAACCGTTGTGCGCCGCGCCGTTTTGTTGCATCCGCGCGCGCCGATAAGACATGCTTTTGTCCCAGTATGCCCGCAATTCCATAGTGCGGAATTCAAAGCGTGCCAGGAAATCAACAGATGCCCACGGTGCCCCCCCACAGCCAACCCATTGACATTGTCGCGCGCCCCGTCAATCCGGACGGCACCCTGGGAGAGCCGACACCGGACCCCTCCCCCGGGCCGGAGTTCATGCATCTTGCTTTTCCGGGCAGGCGCCCGGACGATGATGAACCGCGCCGCGAAGAGGTGCGCTACTGGCAATTCGAGCACCGCGGAGGCAGCGGGTGCGGCTGCGGCGGCTGCGGCTGCCTGACCGCCATTGTGGTGCTGATGCTGCTGTTCCTGCTCAAGGCGTGCGGCATGTAGCCTTTGCCGGTTCCATTTCATGTTGGCCCCGACCCCTCCTGTTCGGGTACGATTTCCCCCGTTCCCATTCACTCCCCTGGAAGGCATTTGTCCGGTCATGCGATTCTGGCTCATAGTGGGCGTGGCGGCGCTGCTGCTGGCCGCGTCGTACGGCGTGCGCCGTGCGGCGCACCTGGACGGTGAAGCCGCGCTTGGCGACAGCCGGGGGCGGCTGTCCCACACCGACGAACCGCCCGCGGGCGGGTACCGGCGCATCATCTCGCTGTCGCCGGGTATCACCGAGACGCTCTTCGCCGTAGGCGCGGGAGACCGCGTGGCCGGGGTGACGCGTTTCTGCAACTGGCCAACCGAGGCGGCCGCGCGGCCCAACATCGGCGGGTTCCTTGATCCCAACTATGAGGCGATAGTCGCCCTGCGCCCGGACCTGGTGGTGATGACGCCGTACAACCGCGCGCTCCTCGCGGAAATGGAGCGGCTGGGCCTGCGCTGCACGGTGGTGGACCAGACGCTGCTGGAGGACATTTTGAACAGCGTGGAAACGCTGGGGCGGCTCTCGGGCAACGGGGACAAGGCCCGCACGCTGCGCGCCTCCATGCAACAGCGCATCGAAGCCGTGCGCGCCCGGGCGGCCGCACTTCCCCATCCGCGCGTGCTGCTTTCCTCCGGACGCGACCTGCGCGCCAAGAAACTGGACGAGGTGTACATCGTCGGGCGCAAGACCTTCCTGGGCGACATCCTGCACCTTGCGGGCGGCGAGAACGCCTTCCCCGAATCGGCGGTGGACTACCCGGCGCTGTCGGGCGAGGCCATTCTGCGGCTCAACCCAGACGTGATTGTGGAGTTTACCAACGGCCTGGGCGAACTGGGGCTCACGCGGGAGGACGCCATTGCGCCGTGGCGCGCACTGCCCGGCCTGGCCGCGGCGGAACAGGGGCGCATCGCCATTCTTGACGGCGCGCAACTGACCATTCCGGGCCCGCGCGTGGTGGACACGTTGGAGGCACTGGCGAAGGCAATACATCCCGGATGGAATGGTCAGCAGGATGTTCCCGCTGTCGGGGATTTCCAAAAATGACACGAACCCACGAAATCGGCTGCACCATTTGGAAAGACCATCTCCTCCCCGTCATTCCCGTGAAAACGGGAATCCAGGCTTGCCAAGGATTTGGGTGTGTGCGCGGGGTTCTGGATTCCCGTCTTCACGGGAATGACGGAGCGGGAATCTCGGTGTCGCGCCGTTTCGTGAAGGCCCCTTTTGCGGAAGTAACTGCCGTGCCCGGTGGAACGCGATGAGTACGCCCGCATTCCAGATTGAGAATCTGTCGGTGAGGGCGGGCGGAACGACCATCCTGCAGGAAATCACCTTTGACGTGGCCGAGGGGGAATCGCTGGCGATCATCGGGCCGAACGGCGCGGGCAAGACCACGCTGCTGCGCAGCCTGATGCGCATGATCCCCGGCGTGTCGGAAACCATCCGCGTCTTCGGCCGTCCGCTCGCGTCGTGTTCGCAACGCGAACTGGCACGCATGGTCAGCTATGTGCCGCAAGCCGAGGGTCGCACGCTGCCGTTCACCGTGCGCGAGTTCATGCTGATGGCGCGCTACCCGCACATGAGTCCCTTCTCGCACCTGACCGCGCGCGACCACGGGGTGGTGGACGACGCGATGGAGCGCACCGGCATGACCGCATTCGCCGGACGCGGCATGGACACGCTCAGCGGCGGCGAACGGCAGAAGGTCTTTGTCGCGGCGGCGCTGGCGCAGGAGCCGCGGGTGCTGCTGCTGGACGAGCCGACCACCTTTCTCGATTACCGGCACCAGGTGGAACTGCTCGAACTGGTGGAGCGGCTTCACCGCGAGGGCGGGCTCACCGTGGTGTCGGTGACGCACGACCTGAACCAGGGCGCGCTGGCGGGGGACCGCGTGCTCGCGCTGCGGCAGGGACGGACGACGTTCCACGGCACGCCGCAGGAACTGCTCGCCCATCCGGAGATTCTGTCGGGCATATACGACACCGAATTCGACTACATCACCCATCCGCACACGGGCGCGATCATCGTCGCGCCGACCAAGGGGCGGCCATGAAGCGCCGCTGGATGCTGCCGCTGCTGGCCATGATCGCGCTGGCCTGCCTGCTGGGCGCGCCCTTCGCCGGCATGAGCCACGTGCCGATGTCCGCCGTGCTCGACCCCTTCGGCATGTCTGCGGAGTCGGTGGTGTTCTGGCGCATTCGCGTGCCGCGGGCCATCACCGCGTTTCTCGCCGGCTCGGGCCTGGCCGTGGCAGGCATGGCGTTTCAGGCGCTCTTCCGCAACCCGCTGGCTACGCCATACACGCTTGGCGTGTCCAGCGGCGCGGCCTTCGGTGCGGCGGTCTATGTGCGGCTCGGGCTGGCCTTCACGCTGCTGGGCATTCCCGGCTCGTCCATCGCCGCCTTCATCGGCGCGCTGTTGACGATCCTGCTTGTCTACGGACTGACCAGGGCGCGCGGCGGATTCTCCACTTCCACGCTGCTGCTCGCGGGCGTGGCGCTCAGCTTCTTCCTGTCGAGCATGCTGCTGTCCATCCAATACAGCGCCAACCTGCACGACTCGTTCAGGCTCGTGCGCTGGCTCATGGGTGGGCTGGGCATGGTGGGCTTTGACGCACCGCTCAACGTGCTGCCCTTCGTCGGCACCGGCGTGGTGGCGCTCGCCCTGCTGACCAACGAATTGAACCTCATCAACACCGGCGAAGACATCGCCATGAGCCGCGGCCTCAACGTGAACCGGTTCAAACAGGGCCTGTTCGTGGCCGTCTCGGTGACGGTCGGCGGCGTCGTCGCCGTGTGCGGGCCGATTGGGTTCGTGGACATGATGGTGCCGCACATCTGCCGCATGCTGGTCGGGCCCGACCACCGGCGCTTGTTCCCCGCGACACTGCTTTTCGGCGGCGCGTTCCTCACCGCCTGCGACGCGCTCTCGCGCACCGTGATCGCGCCGGTCGAGATTCCCGTGGGCATCATCACCGCCCTGCTCGGCGGGCCGTTCTTCCTGTGGCTGCTGCTCGGCGGACGGCGCGGAAGGGCGGGTATTTGAGTGTCATTACAGTTGGTACTTGACAAGCCTGTGCGGTACCGTTCCTGGGCACGCCAATCTCCCGATTGGCCTTCTCGTTCCAAGGCTGCCAATCGGGAGATTGGCGTGCCCAGGAACGGCTTTCCGCAGCAATAGGAAAGGAATTCAAAATGCGCGTTAATCGTAGGACTTTCTTGGCTTCCTGCGCTGCAGCGGGCGCGGGCTGCTGCCTCACCAGCACATCCGCCTCTGCCGCGTCGCCGTCCAAGCGGCAGTACAACCTCTCCATTTCCATTGAGGGACTGGAAAAGGAACCGGAACGGCTTGAAGTCTTCGCGAAGGCCGGCGGCACGCATGTCTGGGTGCCGGGCTTCTTCTACGGCCACTGGCCCGTGCCGCTGGACCAGGTCTGCGCGTGGCGCAGGCGCGCGATGGACATGGGCCTGGACGCGCAAATGATCAACATCCCCCTCGGCCATCCGGGCGACGCGCTCGGCTCATCGAGCGGCGACTTTCCGCTGACAGGCCCCAAGCACTGGCACAACGGCCAGCGGCCCGACGGAAAGCTCTATTCGGGCACCTCACTGCACGAACCGGCCACGGAGGAAAATGTCGCCGCGCTGAAGGAGATCGCCAAGTGCGGCGTGACGCGCGTGTTTGTGGACGACGATTTCCGGCTGGCGCCGTCGCCGGGCCAGATCGGCGGCTGTTTCTGCGACGAGCACAAGGCGGACTTCCTGAAGAAAGGCGGCTATCCCGAGACCGCATGGGCCGAACTCGTTGACTGCGTGAACCGCCGCGACCTCTCCCCCATCCTCCGCGCCTGGGTCGAATACACCTGCGACCAGTTGACCGGCTGTTTCCGCGCGATGCAGGCCGCCTCTCCCACTGTCGAGATGGGCAACATGATCATGTACTTTGGCGCGGAGAAGGCGGGCATCCGGCTGAAGGATTACCGCGGTGTGCCGTTCCGCGTGGGCGAGATGATGTTTCATGACGGCGATTTCGGCACGGTCAGGGGCAAGGTGGACGAGTTGTACTCCTGCCTGTTCCACCGCCGCTTCACCACGCCCGAACTGGCCTACAGCGAAACCACGGCCTACCCGTCAGACAAGCTGTCGGCGGCAAACATGGCCGCCAAGCTGGCCGTGTCCACCATCGCCGACGTGCGCAACACCATGTTCATGTCCGGCCTGACACCGTTCCCCATGGCGCACTGGGACGTGCTCGGCCCGGCGATGCGTCACCACACGGCGTTGCACGAACGTCTTGCCGGTCACACGCCCAAGGGGCCGTTCAAGCACTACTGGGGCGAGGCCAGCCGCTATGTTGGCGACGACAAACCCTTCAGCCTGTGTCTCGCAACGGGTGTGCCCTTCGAGGTCGCGGACGCGCTGCCGGAAAGCGGTTGGGTGTTTCTCTCCGATGCGGACGCAAAGCAGACCGCCGCGCAGAAGCTGCCCGAAAAGACGAATTGGGTGTCGCGCATCGCCGGTCCGCAGGGCGTCCGCGCGCGGATAATGGAAGAATCGCTCGACAACCTGTTTGCGCTCAAGCACGAGATCGCGGACGAACTGAAAGACGTGCCCCATGTGGTCGAAGACAAGCCGGTCGTCTGCGCGTGGTATCCCACGGCCAACGCAGTGCTCTTGTGGAATCTCTCTGAAACACGCGAGCGCTTCACAATAAGGTTGGGAAGATCGGAAGAGCGTCGTGTAGGGAAAGAGTG
>CALDSM010000909.1 GCA_937923585.1 uncultured bacterium | reverse complement strand
TGTGGAGGATGAGACAAAGATTGACCTTACGGATATCGGCCCGCGCATCGAGAACCACCCCAGTTTCCCCCGGCGCACCAATGTGGAGTTTGTGAACGTCATTGACCGCAACAACATGGTGATGCGCATTTGGGAGCGCGGCAGCGGCATTACCATGGCCAGCGGCAGCGGCTCGTGCGGTTCCGCGCTGGCCGCCATGATTACGGACAGGGTTAACCGCCGCGTCCATGTGCATTTGGTTTACGGCGCGCTGACCATAGAATGGGCCGAAGACGGATGCGTCTACCAGGAAGGCCCCGCCACGGAAGCCTACACCGGCGAGTGGCCGGAATAGGGCGCAACCCAAGTCCGCTGCCACGCGTTGGAAGAACCCAACATCCCCCTAAATCCCCTTTCAAAGGGGGACTTAAGACAAGTCGTGTGACGGGGTAATGATGGTGGCGGGGATGGTGCGTTGCGTATTGCTTCGCAAGACTTCACGCACCCTACGCCCCGACTCTGCCTCAGCCCCGTATCGTCTTGCTGATCTGCTCAATGACTTGGCGCGTGGCGGGGTTTGCCACAGCGGCCTTGGCCACCTTGTCGCAGGCGTAAAGCACCGTCGTGTGGTCCTTTCCGCCGAAGTACTCGCCGACATCGTTCAAGGACAGGCTGGGTATCATCGTCTTGCAGAGGTACATGGCCATCTGGCGCGGCTGGACCACCTGGCGCTGGCGGCTGCGGCCGCGCAGGTCGGCGATGCGGACGTCAAAATGCTCGGCCACGGCGCGCTGCACCTGCTCAATGGTGACCGGACGGATCTTCTCCGTGCCGATGAGGTCACGGAGCACCGTTTCTGCAAGGCTGGTGGTGATCTTTTCGCCGGTGAGGCGGCTGTACGCGAGCACCGTGGTCAGTGCGCCCTCAAGTTCGCGAATGTTGGAAATGATATAGGTGGCGATGTAGCGAAGCACCTCGACGGCGACCGTCAGATTCTCCTCGCGGGCCTTGTTCTGGAGGATCGCGATGCGCGTCTCCAAGTCAGGAGGCTGAATGTCCGTTACCAACCCCCATTCGAAGCGGGACACGAGCCGTTCCTCAACGCCTTGGATTTCCTTCGGGCTTCGGTCACTGGACAGCACAATCTGCCGGTGGCCGTCGAACAGGGCGTTGAACGTGTGGAAGAACTCCTCCTGGGTGCCTTCCTTGCCGCTGATAAAATGGATGTCGTCAATCAGCAGCAGGTCCACCTTGCGGTATTTGTCGCGGAATTTCTGGGGGTTCTTGTTGGCGATGCTCTGGATAAGCTGGTTGGTGAACTCCTCCGAGGAGATGAACACCACACTGAGGTCCGGATGCTCGGCGAGAACGCCCTGACCGATGGCCTGCATGAGGTGGGTCTTGCCCAGCCCCGTCCCGCCGTAGAGAAAGAGCGGATTGTAGGTGTGGCCCGGCGACTCATGCACCGCCTTGGCCGCGGCATGCGCGAAGCGGTTGCCAGAACCCACCACGAAGCGGTCAAAGGTGTAGCGCGGATTGAACCCGCTGAAAACCTGGCGGACTTTTGCGGCTTTCGCGCGGACGGGCTGCACCGGCCGGACGGGGCGCTCCGCCGGGATCGCGCCCGCCGCGGCCATGTCGCCGGACGGTGCGAAACGGACCTCACGGAACTCCGGCAGCACCTTTCGCATCGAATCACACACCGCGTCCAGATAATGTTCCTGGAGCCAGTTCGCGAAGAACTGGCTGGGCACATTCACGGTGAGCACACCGTCCTCAATTGCGCCGAAACTGGTCTGCTGAAACCAGTTCTTGTAACTGTAGTCATCGAGCACCGTGCGGAGATGCACCTGTGCCCGTTCCCACAAGTTCTTCTCTTTGTCAGTTACCACCACAGCCTCACCCGCTGGCATCGGCATAGTCGCATCCCTGTTCAAAACGTTTCGCCTTCCGCATTGAGGCAGTCCCCCTGAACCCGCGGCACGGGCACCGGTACCACCCCCGACCCACGCACCAAATTCAAGTGATGACCGCCCTTGATCATGCGCGCCTACCGCCGCGCCGGGTTGTCCACAAGTTATCCACAAGTTATTCACAGATCGCCGATCAGCCCCTAAAATGGGGGTCGAAACGCAAATCTGAACACTGAGTGTGCATCATGAAAGGGGCCGTTGTCAAGGGGTATTTCTAAGTCGTTGGGCCTCTTGATCCTTGACCTCTTTCCACAGCGCGTCGAGCGCGCAGAGCGTGCAATTTTGCATGTTGATGCCGCGTTCGGCGCACAGCGCGCGCACTTTTTCCACACGTCCGCACAGGCGATCCGTGGCGCGGCGCAGTTCCTGCGCGGGGTCGGCGTCCAGGAATCTGGCGACGTTGACCGCCACCAGCAGGAGGTCACCCAGTTCCCTGCGGGCGTGTTCCGTGTCGCCGGACGAAAGGGCCTGCCGGATCTCGTCCAGCTCCTCGGCGACCTTGTCCAGTACCCCGGAGATGTCCGGCCAGTCGAAACCGGTCGCGCTCACGGCGTCCTGCCGCCGTTTTGAATCAAGCAGCGCGTCTTGCCGCGCGGTATCGGGCCGCTCCTGTTTCATTTGTGGGGTGTCCCGCCAAGTTTTTCCAACAGAACGACATAGGACACACCCGGCTTGGTGCGGTCCCCCTTGCCGGTGGCCAGCACCACCTCGTTCATGCCGTCGTTGTCGCAGTCGCCGACGGCAATCCACGAAGACTCCGCGTACTCCTCGCGAAAATCCACGAGCATTTCGCGGGCCGACTTGCCGTCCGCTCCAACACGGTAAAGATAGGCCCGGCCAAGGTGGCTGCTCGTGATGAATTCCGAAACGTTGTCACTGCGGGTCGAGATGACCAGTTCATTTCTGCCGTCATTGTCGGCATCGGCAACGGCCATCATTTTCTCGAAATACCCCATGTCGAGTTCCGGCGTATCCCGTTCGAGCCAGGCCACCGGGGTGACCTCGGTCTGGCCCACAGAATAGGCAACCAGCGTCGCAAGGTTAATCTTCTGCTCCTTCTTCCAGCCCACCACGAGTTCCTTCTTGCCGTCGTTGTTCACGTCGCCCACGACAAAGGACGCATAGAAGCAGCCGTTGCCTTCGTAGCCGGCCATGGCGATGCGCGGTTCGGAAGAAAGTTCGCCTTTGTCGTCAATATCGAAAATCTCGACCCGGGCCTTGCCCGCCCGGAAGGCGTTTGCGGTCAGATACTCCATCCTGCCGTCATTGTCCACGTCGGCAATGAGGGATTCCTCCCCCGATCCGGACAATTGATGCACCTTGCGCGCCGAAACCGCGGTGAGGTCTTTGTTCAGGTCGTAACGGATAACCTCGCCACCGCCGCAATAGGCCGAAATGACCTCGTTGAGTCCGTCGCTATTCAGGTCATACACAGCGAAATCGTGCGTAAAACTGCTCTTGTTGCATTCGGGTCGGCAGGAAAGCCGCTTCGTGATCGTCCTGCCGTCCGTGGAAAGCACATGAAACCACGCCGTCCCGCCCTTCTCCTGGCCCGTGCCTAGCAGCACTTCATTGGCTCCGTCCCCGTTGAGGTCGGCCACGCGTACCGTGAGACCCATGGCAGGCGTGTCTTGGGCAAGGTTGTCGGCCAGCAGTGTGGTGTTCCAAAGGGAACCATGAAAGTTGAAGCGGTACAACCGGCTGTCGGGGCAACCGGTGGTCAGGATTTCATTCTTGCCGTCGTTGTCGGCATCGCCAATCTCGACGTCCCAACCGGCGTAGCTTTGGTCTACACGGGACACGATCATGCCCTGCCAGCCGGCCCCGATGTCCGCAATGTCCGTTGGGGACGGCATCGGCGCCGCATTGTCAGCGGCACAGATCCAGGCAGTGGAGAGCACGCAAAGCACCGTCAGCGCCACACGCATGATCCATCCTCCGGATTTTTGGACAGCGCTTTCGCCTGCCAAGCCTGAATTCCGTGTCATGAAAGAACGGGAAACAGCCACTGCCGACTCTCTCCGGGATTGTTCTACCTGCCCAACGGGCTAAAGTGGCGAATGCTGGCGATGAGGTAGTCCAGGGCTTCGTTGGTCAGCCGCGGGTGGATGGGCAGGGTTACCAGCCGCTCCGCCAGGGCATCGGCCACGGGGAACTGGCCGCGCTGGAATCCGCGCTTCTGAAAAGCGGTTGTCCAGTGAAGCGGTATGTAGTGCGTGCCGATGCGGATGCCGCGCTCCTCGCGCATGGCCCAGACAAAGTCGTCCTTGGTCATGCCGAACACTTGCGGGTCAATCACCAGCGGGTAAAGATGGTACACGTGCTTGCGGCCGGGCAGCACGGTCGGCAGCGTCAGCCCGGGCACATCCTTCAGTCCTTCGGTGATGTAGTTCGCCTTGTCAATGCGCAACTGGTTGAGCTGGTCCACCTTGCGCAGTTGGACGATGCCTACTGCGGCCTGCATGTCGGTCATGCGGAAGTTGTAGCCGCAATCGTCGAAATCCTGCCACCAGAACCGCTTGCCCATCGGGAGTTTCGCCTCGTCCAGGCTGCAATACTTGGTACTCTTGCCGTAAACCCGCGTGCAATGTGAGCGGTACAGGGCCATCCGCTCGAACAGCGCCGGATCGCTGGTGGTAATCATGCCGCCCTCGCCCAGCGTGGACATGTTCTTCTGCTCGTGAAAGCTGAAGCAGCCGGCGGCGCCCATGCTGCCCGACTTACGGCCCCGGTATTCCGCCCCGATGGCGTGGCACGCATCCTCCACAACGGCAAAGCCGTGCTTCTTCGACAGGGCCAGCAGCGCGTCCATGTCGCAGCACTGGCCGTAGAGATGCACGGGCAGCACCGCCTTGGTGTTGGGCGTGAGCTTCGCTTCAAGTTGGTTCATGTCCATGTTGAAACTAACCGGGTCTATGTCCACGAAATCCACTTCGGCGCCCAGTGTCGCGCCCGCGGCGGCAGTGGCGATCCAAGTCAGCGGCGTGGTCAGCACCCGGTCGCCCGGCTTGACATCCAGCGCCAACAGCGACAGGAAAAGGGCCGCCGTGCCGTTGGACACGGCGCGTGCGTGCGTCGTTCCGCAGTACGCGGCGTACTCCTGTTCAAACTGGATGCAGGCGTCGCCCGAAGTCGGCGCGTTGTTGCGCAGCACCTCCAGCATGGCCTCCTGCTCTTCAGGGCCGTAAATGGAGCCAAACTTGCTTTCAAGTTCAAACCTGATGCTTGCCATACCGTGTTCCTTCCTGTTCTGGGACTGGGGTTAATTGGCGGATGATTGGGCGGCTTTTCTCGCTATTGCACGATGCCGCAGCCAGGTGGCCATCGCCATGAATCCAAAAAAGAATATGCAGAGGCAAAGGCAAAGCAGGTTGGTGTTGCGCATGCCAGTCGCCTCGTTGCTTTTCATGAGCCCGCCGATGACCGTCTCTTGAAGGATGGGTCCAATGCTGCCGATGCCGTTCACCATTCCCGCCACGGCCAAGCCGTTCTTCTCCCCCGCCACCTGCACCGAGGCGGCGCCGCTAAGGAGGGTCTCCGGGCCAAAAATCATGAACCCAACCACTCCGAAACTGAGCGCCACGGCCAGGGCGCTGCCGTCAAATGTTAACGCAATCACAAACCCCAGAATCATGCCGACAGCCGCCACCAGACACAACATCGCCCAGTTGCCGCGAAAGAGTTTGTCCAGCGCCCAGCCCGCCAGCACGGCCGGCAAAATTCCGCAGATGTCGTAAACCATGGAGTAGTAGCTCGCATGGGAGGCCGACACGTCCATCTGCACCACCAGAAAGGTGGGCAGCCACGAATCGAGAGCATAGCGCAGAAACTTGACGCACAGGTAGGAGAACCCCATCATCAGCACGACGGGATGGAGCGCCAGCCTGAAATACTCGGCCAGTGAGAGATGCTCTCCGCCCTCCTCCTGAATGTCCGCCTCGTTGCCTTGCGCCGGAATGACGAGCGGGGCAAGGCCCACATCCTCGGGCTTGTCATGGTGCCGCCAAATGAGAATCCCCCACAATGGCGCGGCCACGAGGGTGGCACCCCAGAAAGACCAGCGCCAGCCCGCATAGGCAAGCAGAATGCCGCCCACCAGTTTCACCACCATGGTGCCCACGATATGGCTCGTGGACCAGATCCCCATGATTAGCCCGCGTTCCTGCGGCCGAATCCAGTGTGCCACAGCGCCCACGCTGCTGGGCCAGCCGGTGGACTGCAGGAAGCCGTTGAATATCATGAAGACCAGGAAGGTCCAGTAACTGTTCGCAAAGCCGAACACCAGGTTGACCAGCATGGACAATCCCAGTCCGCCGACCAGCAGCACCTTGGGCGCCCACTTGCGCCCCAGGAAGCTGGTGACAAACTGTCCCAGCATGTAGGCGATCAGGAACACGCTCCAGATGTTCGCAATCTGGTTCCAGTCCAGGCCGAGCCCCCCTTCGGCAACGGGCGCGGCGATAAGCGGTTTGGCCAGGCTGTACACTTTGCGGCACAGATAGAAGCCCGAATAGGCAAAATAGGTGCTTAGAAGAATGTTCCACCGCCAGTAGCTGTGCGCGGGGGTTAACACGCCGACACTGTTTTCGGAAGCCGTCTGGCCATTGGACATGATGGTACTCCTGACCGGGCATTGATTCGGAAATGGGTATTTTATGGATTTCCCGGAGCTGACGCAAAGGATCACAATTGTCAGATCAAATTGCCATCAAGGCAGCACCAGGTGGGTCGCCCTGGAACACGCCACAGGGAGGGAAACGGACAGAGAACAGACAGCACGAACCCATCGCGCGGTATGACCCGCCGTTGGCGGGGCTGTTTCGGCAATGCGGTGCAGTCTTCCTCGGGCGGCAGCCGCGGTCAACGCTTCCGTCAGGATTGCGGATGTGGCTCAGCATGACTTCAGCCACAACGCGTCAAAGAGCAGACCACCGGATGCAAACCGCCTCGTCTCTGCGGGAAACCTCTTTTTCCAAGACAAAGTCCAAACATACAGGACATTTTGACCTTGACGCGACGCAGCCTGTACCCTGTTGGCTGCATTGAAGTGCGGCGGACGACGCGGGCAGAAGCCGCAGCCGTATCCAGCCATGGGTGTCAGCTTCCGGGAATTACAGGGCCACACAGCCAAAGTCAACAGGCATAGGAGTTTGAGCATGTTCAAAGAGGCGCGGCGGGAGTCCCGGTTTGAATGGACCATGCTGGGCGATGTGGCCCAGGGGCGCCCCAACCTCGGTCCCACCACCGATGTCGCGGTCTATCGCCTCATGCAGTTCACGCTCCGGGACACGCTCATCAGGGAGTACGGAGTAGAGGCAGCAGACCGCGTGTTCTATGAATCCGGCAAGACGGCCGGGATGCATTTTTGCCGTCGGCTCATCACCAGGCGGGGCGAGTTCCACGAGTTCGTGGCGGAACTACAGGAACTTCTGAAAAACATGGGGGTGGGCGTGCTCCGGATCGAGAAGGCAGATCTGGAGAATCTCACCTTCACCATGACGGTCGCCGAGGACCTGGACTGCTCCGGTCTTCCCGTCTGCGACGAGGAAATCTGCACCTACGATGAGGGGTTCATCGCCGGGTTGTTCGGTGCATACACCGGCCGCGAGTTCATTGTGAAGGAGGTTGATTGCTGGTGTTCGGGTGACCGTGTCTGTCGGTTTGACGTGAAACCCGCCGCGTGAGAGGTTGCTGCAATGCCCGGTACAGGTGAAGAGTGCATTTCGCGGATGGTGGAAACCCTAAACAACCTGCTTGCGGGACGGGTGCCGGAATTGATCGAGGTGCCGGCCGGATGCGCGGACGATGACCTCGGACGTCTGGTGCGCTGCGTCAACAGGTTCGTGTCCGAATATGGAGTCATTCAGCCCTTCCTGACAGCGCTGTCCCGGGGAGACCTGGATTATGAGGCGCCGCGCGGCCGTTTCCCGTTGCTCGACTGCGCCAAGAACCTGCAGGCCAATCTGCGCCATCTAACCTGGAAGACCCAGCAGGTTGCCAAGGGGGATCTGTCCCAGCAGGTGGATTTCATGGGCGAGTTCTCCGAGAACTTCAACTTGATGGTGCGCAAACTGGCATCGAACCGTGAGGAGCTCCTCCGCAAGAACCAGGAACTGGAAACCGCCTCCCAGACCGACTCGCTGACCGGACTGCGCAACCGCCGCGGCATCGGCGAACTGCTTCGCAGGGAGATGCACCGCGCGGCGAGGTCAAAACGGACCTTTGCGATTATGCTTGCCGACATAGACCGGTTCAAACAGGTCAATGACACGTACGGCCACGACGCTGGCGACGCCGTGCTTGTTGAAGTCGCCCGAATACTGCACAGTCAAACACGCGGGGGGGATCTGTGCGTCCGCTGGGGCGGCGAAGAGTTCCTAACGATTCTGGTCGAGACCGATCTGCCCCAGGCGGTAGCCGTGGCCGAACGCGCCCGCCTTGGCGTTGCCTCCGCCGGCTTCACGTACAACGACACCCTCATCCACGTCACCATCAGCGCCGGAGTCAGCATCTACAACGGGGAGGAGGCGGTCGAAGGCTGCATCAAACGCAGTGACGTCTGCCTCTATCGGGCCAAAGAGGCGGGAAGAAACCAAGTGTGGTTCCAGAAGAGCTCCGAAACCCTTCCGATGACGATTGACCAACATCCGTTGAAATCTGTCCAGGAAAGAAAAGCCCCCTGAAAGACAGGCGGCATTGCCACCGCGCAGCCATTCACAATAGAGCGCTGTTCCTTCGCCATTGGCATGCAAGAATCTGCCCCGGGCGGCGCTACTTCCTGTCGTTCGCCTCTCCGGCGATGGCTGGATAAACCAACCCTGCCAGAGCGGCACCCACGATGGGGGCCACCCAAAACAGCCACAATTGGGCGACGGCCCATCCGCCGACAAAGAGGGCGGGGCCGGTGCTGCGTGCGGGGTTGACAGACAAATTCGTCACAGGAATGCCGATAAGATGTATGAGCGTGAGTCCCAAACCTATGGCGATTGGGGCAAATCCGGCGGGGGCACGCTTGTCCGTGGCGCCGAGAATGATCATAAGGAACATGAAGGTGAGCACGATTTCCGCAATCAACCCTGCGGCCATGGTGTAGCCCTGGGGCGAATGCGCACCATAGCCGTTGGCCGCGAATCCGGCGGACAGGCTGAAGGCTGCGTTGCCGCTGGCAATGAGGTAAAGGACTCCAGCGCCCGCGATGCCGCCCAACACCTGTGCGATGACATAGGGGATGAGGTCCGCCGCCGGGAACCGCTTCCCGACCAGAAGCCCCACCGACACGGCGGGATTCAGATGGCATCCGGAGATGTGCCCGATGGCGTAGGCCATGGTCAGCACCGTCAATCCGAAGGCGAGGGCCACCCCCGCATAGCCGATACCCACGTTGGGCACTCCCGCAGCCAGCACAGCACTGCCACAACCGCCAAATACGAGCCAGAAAGTACCGATGAACTCCGCGGCCGAACGTTTTCCGATGGACATGGTCTCACCCTTTCCGACAGTTGACTGCACTTGAACACGACACACAAATACAATAACAGAAGGGTAAATAGAGTCATTCCCGTAGTCCCGTGCCGTGGGAAACAGAGGAATGCTGGTCGGGCGAAGGGGGAACTATTTCCTGGGGTTCTCGACTGCGCGACGCTTCTTCTGAAATTCCGCCAGTTTCCCCCGGGTAAGCCGGCGAATGAGCCAGCGCACAAGCGAGGGCGACAGGCGGTGTGCGAACAGCATCACTTTGGCCAGACGGGTAAGGACGATTTCGGGGCGCCGCCGGTGAAGCGCATCAATGATGAGCCGGGCGGCCTTCTCCGCCGGCATGATCAGCCTGGCAGAAACGGGGTCGGGATTCCCGGTGTAAACGCCGTCGTTGTTAACACTGCGGATTTCACTCTCGATGAAACCGGGAATGATACAGGTGACGGAGACACCGACCTCGTCGAATTCATGATAGATGCATTCGGCAAGACCGATAACGGCGTACTTGCTCACGTTGTAGGGGGTGGTCATGGGAAGCCCAAATCGCCCGGCCACGCTGCCGAGAAGCCCAAGCCGGCCTTTGGACCGCTTCAAGGCGGGCAGCGTCGCATAGATGGTGTTCATCATGCCGAAGAGGTTGACCTCGAATTGGCGGCGGAAATCGTCCACGCTGAGGTTTTCAAAGGGGCCGGACATGCCGAATCCGGCATTGGCCAGCACCACGTCAATGCCGCCAAAGCACTCGACCGTGTGTTCCGCAGCGGTCTTGAGTCCCTCCGCATCGCTCACATCGCACGCAAAGACCAGTGCCCGGCCGCCGCACACCTCAATTTCCCGTTTGACCTCTTCAAGCCGCTCTGTGCGGCGTGCCAGAAGCGCAACCTTTGCCCCCTCTGCGGCAAAGGTTCTTGCCACCGCAGCGCCAATTCCAGACGACGCGCCAGTGATGAAGACGCTCTTGTCCTCAAATCGTTTTGCCATGGCCAGCCGCCCTCCTGAGAAGCCCGGTTATTGCAGTCGGCGTATGTTGCAGCCCTGCCCGACGAGACTGTTGCCCTGTATTGTTGCCGAAACGGTCGTGGGCTTTCCCATGACAGTCAGTGTGACGTTTACCGCGTTTCCCGAACAGGTCCAAGACGCGGGCATTTGTCCCAAGAACGCATGCATGGCGACCCCCTGGCCGCCGGCGTTGAACTGAAACTTGATGGTTCCCTGCGGCGCGCTCACCTCCCACATGGTTCCCACCAGTGACTGTGCGTCCAGCCCGCCGGCCGACGGCGCATAGGCTGGCTGCGGTTGCGCGGGCGCGGCGGGCATCTGGGGGGCGGCAACAGCATTTTGGGCGGCCGCAGCGGGAACCGGACTGGCTGCCGCCGGGGCGACGGCGGGTGCCTGTTGGCGCAGCGCCTGCAACACAAATGGAGCGCCAAAGAACGCCACCACGCCGACAATGAGACCAATGAGAAGTTTGTTGTTGTCCACGGGTGTCCTTTCCAGGCAATCGGCTAGGGAGTCATGACCGGATACACTCCTGCACACCAATGAATACTTCAGGATGCGCAAGAGTTCCGCAGGTTCAAAATGGACGGCCCCGCCCGGCCCGGTCGCAGATGTGCTCAAAAAGCTGCGATACTTCCGGCACGCC
>CALDSM010000908.1 GCA_937923585.1 uncultured bacterium | reverse complement strand
GACCACCGAGATCTACACTCTTTCCCTACACGACGCTCTTCCGATCTCAAGCTGCTTCTTCGTGGCAGCATCGCCGGAGGGCAGTTCAAACATTTGTGCGGCGCGGGCGGCGGACCTATCGGGATCAATGCTATCGAGCAGGGCCGCGGCCAGTTCGGCCGGCGTGCGTCCGGAGGCCTGCTGCGCGATCTGCTGTCGCTGGTCCTCCGTTATTTGGCGGTCGAGCCGGGTCAGGCGCGAGGCCAGCGTGGAAACCACGTCGGCATTGACCACTCCCGCCGCCACGGACTGCATGATCGCGGCGGTGGAGAAGGACGGCTTTCGGTCCAGCGGCTGCGAGATGGTTTTTGCGGTTTCGGTGACGCCGACGGCATCCACGATGACAAAGCGGGTCTTCGCGTGGGCATCGGGGGTGACGCTGCGCAGATCATCGGGCTTGAGCACGCGCACGCCGCGCCCCTTCATCTGCTCGAAATAGGCCGACGAACTGATGTTGCGCAGAAACAGCAGGCACTCCAGCGGTTTCACGTCGGTGCCGGTGGCGATCATGTCCACGGTGACGGCGATGCGCGGGAAATAGGAGTTGCGGAACTGCTTGAGCAGTTCTTCCGGTTTGGCGCCGGTGCTTTTGCTGGTGATCTTCTGGCAGAAGTCGTTGCCCATGCCGAATTCCTCGCGGATGATGCGGGTCACATCCTCGGCATGCAGGTCGGTCTTGGCAAAGACCAGCGTCTTGGGCACTTCGGTGCGGCCTGGAAAGATCTGCGTGAACAGCCGGTCACGAAAAGTCTGAATGACCAGCCGCAGTTGGCTGGGGTTGACCACGTCGCGGTCCAACTGGCTGGCGGCGTAGGCCATGTCGTCATCCAACTCGGCATAACGGCGCTTTCGGGTCAGACGGTCCCGCCTGGGCACAAAAAAGCCGGGCTTTTTGGACAGGGCGGCGCCGTCGCGGGATATCTTCGTCTCGATGCGGTAGATGTCATAGCCCACGTTCACATGGTCCAGCACAGCCTGTTCGTGGGTGTACTCCATGACCATGTTCTCCTGGAAGAAGCCAATGGTCTGCGCGCTGGGCGTGGCGGTCAGCCCGATGATGAACGCGTCGAAGTACTCCAGCACCTGGCGCCAGACGTTGTAGATGGACCGGTGGCATTCGTCCACGATGATGACATCGAAGAACTCGGGGGGTATTTTCGCGTTGTAAACCACCGGCAGCGGCTCGGTCGGGCGGACCGGGGCCACTTCGAACATGGACGCCTCCTCGTTCTCGGCGTCGTATTCCGCCTCCCCCTTGAGAATGGAGTAGAGGCGCTGAATGGTCGTGATAACGACCTTGGCCGATTCGGGAACGGTATTCTTGAGCAGATGATGAACGCCGTATTCCTCGGTGAACTTGTAGGCGTTGTGCGGCGACTGGAACTGTTGAAACTCGTTGAGCGTCTGACGGCCAAGGTTGTTCCGGTCCACCAGGAACAGGATGCGCCTTGCCTGGCCAAACCGTATCAGACGGTACGCCATGTTGCAGGCGGTGAAGGTTTTGCCGGAACCGGTTGCCATTTGCACCAGCGCGCGGGGCTGATTCCTGGCCAGTGATTCCTCCAGGTTCTCAATGGCCGTGATCTGCTTGGCCCACAGATTCTGTGTTTTGAGCGGCGGTATGGCGCGAAGATTGGCGCGAAGCTGGCTGTCCTGCTGCACCAGCCGAACCAGTTCCTCGGGACGGTGAACGGCGAAGACGGGCCTGCTGCGCGGCACGGGGTCGCGGTGGCTCGTGAACTGTGTTTCCGTGCCGGTGGTCTCATAGGTGAAGGGCAGGGGGCGAAGCCATGCTGGATAAGGCTCGGGCAGGCCGGTGGCATACTTGACCGTCTGGTCCTCGACGCTGACCAGCGGATGGCCCTCAGGTTTTGCCTCGACCACACCAATGGCTTTGCCGTTGGCGTAAAGCAGATAGTCGGCGAATCCTGTGGCCAGAGGGAATTCGCACACGGCAATTCCCGTACCCGCGGAGAGGTTCATCTCCCCGTAGTCCTGCACATGCCAACCGCACTGTTCCAGCATGCGGTCTATCCTGCGCCGGGCTCTTTGTTCTGGTGTGATGCCCATCTTCACTGACAAAGATACTTTGTTTCCTGAAAGAGATCAACTTCCGGCGGGATCCGTGTGCGCCGACATGACTCCAAAGACCACGAGTCACATTGCTGTGATGAACTGGTATGCCTTGTCGGTGAAGCCCGGATAATGCTCGTGCATGAAGTCCGGATAAATCACCGCTTCCTTCGGGGAGGGTATCTTGTTGAACGCCGCGAACTGGGAGGAGGGCGGACATATTTCATCCATCAGGCCGATGGCCATGAGCACCTCGGCGCGGATGCGCGGCGCGAGATGCTGGAGGTCTATATAGCCCAGTTTCGTCCAGACCGCCTCCTCGCGCTCGTGGCGCGGGTCAAAGCGGCGGAAATACTCCCGAATCTCGGCGTATGCGTCCCGGCACAGATCCATCTCCCACACGCGCCGGTAGTCGCACAGAAACGGGCACATGGGCGCGATGCGTTTGATGCGCGGGTCCAGCGCCGCGCAGGCCAGCGTGAGCGCGCCGCCCTGCGACATGCCCATCGCCGCCACGCGTCCGGCGTCCACTTCGGGCAGGTCCATCACCACCCGCGCCAGTTGCGCCGTGTCCAGGAAGATGTGGCGGAACAGGAGGTCTTCCGGTTTGTCGTCCAGGCCGCGGATGATGTGGCCGTTCAGCGTGTTGCCGGTGGTGCCGCCGACATCCTGCGAAAGGCCGCCCTGTCCGCGCACGTCCATGGCGGCCACGGTGAAGCCCGCCGCGACCCAGCCGAGTTTTTCGTTCCAGTCACCGCTGTTGCCGGTGTAGCCGTGGAACATCAGCAGCGCCGGGCCCGGCCCGGAGGTCCGTTTCGGACGCAGGAACTTGGCATGGATGCGCGCGCCGCGCACGCCGGTGAAATACAGGTCAAAACACTCCGCAAAATCCGACTGAAAATCGGCCTTCACGAACTCTGGGGCGGGGTCGGTGCCGTCCTTCTCCGCCAGCGCCGCCTCCCAGTACGCCTCAAAATCCGCAGGCTTGGGATTGATGCCCCGGTAGACGCGCAGTTCATCGAGCGGCAGGTCAAAAATCGGCATGGATACGGTCCTTACTCCATCGCCTCAAGGATTTCCGGCAACTCTGCGTAGTCATCGCAGACGGCGTCGGGGATATGCCCCTCCAGCGGGCGGTTTTTCACCACCGTCAGCAGCACGCCCCGCGCGCCCACGGCGTGCGGGCCGCCGAGGTCGTTGTGCGGGCGGTCGCCGATGTGAACGATGCTCTCGATGGGGATGTTATAGTGCGCCGCAATCGCCTCGTACACGGCGGGATGCGGCTTGGAGCGGCCAATCTCGTCGGAGAACACAAAGTAGTCGAAATGCTCCAGCATGCCCGCGCCGCGCAGCAGTTCGCGCAGGTTGCGGCCCGGCGTGAAAATCGCGTCGGACACAATGGCCAGCGGGTACTTGCCGTGCAGCCGCGCCAGCGCCTCGACGGCGCCCGGCGCGGGATTGGGCTGGTATTCCAGCTCCATCCGCTCCAGCGCGTCCACCAGCGTTGCGAAATCGTCCCCGGGCAGCGTGCGGCCCAGGCCGTCCAGCAGCACCTGCATGCGTTCGGTTACGGACCACGTCACATGCTGGTCGTGCCACACCTTGCGGAACGCCGCGTCCTGCACGTCAAATGCCAGGTCCGACAGTGCGCGGTCAATCGGCGCGTGCTTGGAGAGCAGCGTGTACAGCAGGTCCCGGCGTGCCCTTGCCTTCGACGGCAGTCCCGCCGCAGCGCGCTTCGGCTCGTCCGAATCGTCATGGAAAAGGCAGTCCCAAAGGTCAAAAGTCACCGCGCCAATCGGCCGTCCAGCCATGATGTGTCCTTTCTGGTTGATTCGCCTGAACAGGCGAACGGCGATAATATCACACCCCTCCCAATCGGGAAAAACCGGTTTTTTGGGCCGCGCGCCCAAAGCGGAAGCTCCCCGCATTGCGTGACGGCCCGCTGCTCCATAGAATAGTCTGCAAAACACACCGTCTGCGGGCGGTCAGACGAAGGAGGATACGCTTATGAACGGGTCACGCAGGGAATTTCTCAGGCAGGCGGGTGTGGTGACGCTGGCCGCAGGGCTCGCGGCAGGCCGGGCCGCCGGCGCGAATGAAACGATACGCGTCGGCGTCATCGGCACGGGCAACCGGGGCGGGCAGTTGATTGACGCCCTGAAACCGCACGCGGACGCGGAGATTGTCGCGCTCTGCGATGTCTACCAGCCGCACCTGGACAAGTGGTCCGCGAAACTGGAAGGCAAACCGAGACTGTACAAAGATTTCCGGCAACTGCTGGAGCAGAAGGACCTGGACGCGGTGTTTATCGCCACGCCGGACCACTGGCACGCGGTGCAGACGATCATGGCGTGCAGGGCCGGCAAGGACGTGTACATCGAGAAACCGCTCTCGCTGACGATTCGCGAGGGGCGCCGGATGGTGGAGGTGGCCCGCGAAACCAACCGGGTGGTGCAGATGGGCATCCACCGGCGCTCGGGCGCGATGTACGCCAAACTGGCCCAGCAGGTGCGCGAGGGGCTCATCGGCAAGGTCACCGTGGCGCGGTGCTACCGCATCACCAACATGTGGCCCAACGGCCTGGGCAAGGGCGCGGACGCCGCGCCGCCGGCCGACCTGGACTGGAACCTGTGGCTGGGGCCCAGCCCCGACCGGCCCTTCCGCGACACCATCGCGCCGTACAAGTTCCGCTGGTGGAAGGCCTACAGTTCGCAGTTGGGCAACTGGGGCGTCCATTTCATTGACGTGATCCGGTGGGCCATGAACGAGGAGGCGCCCGAGGCCGTGGCCGCCCTGGGCGGCCGCTTCGCCGTGGACGACGACCGCAACATCCCCGACACGATGGAGGTGACCTGGCAGTTGCCTTCCGGCGCGCTGGCGCTCTTCGGCCAGTATGAGGCCAGCGGCAACCCCGCCATGAAGCGCGGCGAGGTGGAGTTCCGCGGCACCAAGGGCACGCTGTACATAGACGACCGCGGCTACGAGATCGTGCCCGAGTCGGGTGGCCAGTTTCAGGAGAGGGGCGCGCGCATGGAGGCCGTGGAGGAGAAGAGCGCCGACGGCGACCTTACGGTGCAGCACATCCGCAACTTCCTCGACTGCGTGAAGAGCCGCGCGCTGCCCAATGCCGACGTGGAAATCGGCCACCGTTCCACCAGTTTCTCGCATCTGGGCAACATCGCGCTGGCCACGCGCTCGGTCATCGAGTGGGACGGCAAGGCGGAGCGCATCACAAACAACGAGCAGGCAAACAGCCTGCTCCAGTATGAATACCGCGCGCCGTGGACGCTGGGATAACACGGATTTCTTTGCTATAGTAGTCGGAACCGGGCAGCCACCGGACAACAACCACAACGGGGACATAGCCAAGCGCCATGAAAACCACAACACTCATCACGGTACTCACGCTTATGACTGCGTCCATGATCACCGCCCCCTGCGCCACCGCCGCGACGTTTGGCGATGACGCCGCCTTCCTTTCAAAACACGTTGAGACGATGGTACTCTCCGCCAAGGACGGCCAGGCAAAACTGGCGCTGGTGCCGGCCTGGCAGGGCCGGGTGATGACCAGCACGGCCAGCGGCGACGGCGGCCTCAGTTTCGGCTGGATCAACCGCGAGCTGATCGCCGCGGGCAAGCTGCAGAAACACATCAACCCCTTCGGCGGCGAGGACCGGTTCTGGCTCGGCCCCGAGGGCGGCCAGTTCTCGATCTACTTCGCCAAGGGCGCCAAGTTCGTGTTTGACAACTGGCAGACGCCCGCGCCCATAGACACGCTGGCATACAAGGTGCTGGACAAATCGGAGAGCAGCGTGCGCTTCGGCGCAGAGTTCCCGCTCGAAAACTACTCGGGCACCAAGTTCGACGTGAAGGTGGACCGCACGATACGGCTGCTGGCCAACGATGCTGCATGGACCAAACTGGGCGTCAAGGCGGCGGACGGCGTGAAGATGGTCGCCTACGAGTCGGACAACAAAATCACCAACGGCGGCAAGAACGTCTGGACCAAGGAAACGGGCCTGCTCTCCATCTGGATTCTGGGCATGTTCAACCCCGCCCCGAACACGACCATCGTCGTGCCCTTCAAGGGCGGTCCTGAATCGGAACTGGGCGTGAAGGTGACTTCGGACTATTTCGGCGCCATCCCGGCGGAGCGGCTCGTGGTGAAGGAGGACATCCTGTTCTTCAGCGGCGACGGCAAATTCCGCAGCAAGATCGGCATCAACCCCAAGCGCAGCAAGGCCGTGCTCGGCAGCTATGACGCGGACGGCAAGGTGCTGACGATTGTGAAGTTCACGCAGCCGGAAGGCGTCACGGACTACGTGAACTCGCTCTGGAAAATGCAGGACAACCCGTTCGGCGGCGATGCGGCCAACTCCTACAACGACGGCGCGCCGTCGCCCGGTGCCAAGCCGCTCGGTCCTTTCTATGAAATCGAATCGTCCTCGCCCGCCGCGGCGCTGGCTCCCGGCGCGACCCAGAGCCATGTACACACGACCATCCACCTGAGCGGCCCCGAAGCCGCGCTGGACACGGTGGCCAAGGCTGTGCTGGGTGCGTCGTTGGCCGAGATCAAAGGGGCGCTGCCGAAATAGCCGGGCCCATACAATTCACGAAGGTTCATTTCCGGGGCGGTCGCCAGACCGCCCCGGTGCTTGTTTGGCGCTGTGGCCTCCAGAAAAGGACGGAAGGGACAGTAAGGACGAAAGGGACGCATTGGAATTGTTGAGAATGGCGCGCTCTTGGTCGGGGTCCCTTGGGTCCATTTCGTCCCTTTGGTCCCTTGTCTTGGGAAGACGCGATGCGCCCCGCCCTCCCATCAATCTTACAGGTGCATTCTGCGGGGATGGTTCACGCGGGTGTTGGGCAGGTCGAAGAGCGCGTTGACACGGGTCTCAAACTCTTCCGGGGTGAAGGGTTTGCGGATGAAATCGTCGAACCCGTATTCGGCCAGTTCCTTGGCGTCATCGTCGCTCATGAGGCCCGACATGGCCAGGATGCGGGTATTGCGCGTCTCGGCGCGGCTCTTGATCCGCTCGCAGACCATGCGGCCGTCCATGTCCACCAGGTTTACTTCCAGAATGACCACCTGCGGACTGTGCTCAACCAGCATGATACCCGCCTCAAATCCGGTCGAGGCGGTGAGCACGGCATAGGCCTCCTCGTTGGACAGTATGGACGGGATGAGGTCCAGGTAATAGGGGTCGTCGTCAATGACCATCACCCGGCGTTCACCTTCCTCCAGGCGCTCCAGTGGAATGCCGTGGCTGAGCATGAACTTGCGCAGGTTCTGGTAGGGGATGCGCCGGTCGCCGCCGGTGCCCAGCCGGTAGCCGTCAATCTGGCCCAGGTCAAACCAGCGGGAAACGGTGTCCGCCGACACGCCGCAAATGGCGGCCACTTCGCCGGTGGTGAACACGCGTGTTTTCATCATTCATCCTTTTTCTTGCGGTGTATTCGTGGACATCCCATTTATCGGGGTATGCGGGTTGAGCCCGGATTCTAGCACGTTGTCCGGGGACAAGGTCCATGTGTTGTTGCCGCGAAGACG
>CALDSM010000907.1 GCA_937923585.1 uncultured bacterium | reverse complement strand
CCACCGAGATCTACACTCTTTCCCTACACGACGCTCTTCCGATCTTTACATCCCCCGCCGCTTTGCGGCACCCTCTTTCAAGGGAAACCCAGGCATGGCGCGGCAGGTGGTCTCCTGCAGGCCACCTACCCCCTGCGGCAGTGGTACACCATGAAACTCGCGCCCGCCTCCGTCTTCGCGGCGATCTCAAATCCGGCGCGCGCCAGCAGCCCTTCCATGATCCAGTCGTAGGTGCTGAACTCCCGCGCCACATGCCGCGCCACCTCGGTGCGCATCATGGGAAGGCTGGCCACAAGCCGCTCAAAGCACGCCTCCGGCGACTCCCCCGCGTGCGGCACAAACACGACATCCCGCAGGATGAATTGGCCGCCCGGCTTGAGCACCCGCGCTATGTTGCGCAGTGCCACCAGCTTCCATGCGTCCGGCAGATGATGCAGCGCCGCGCCCGACACGGCCGCGTCGAAAGATTCCGGCGCGAACGCCATGGTGAGAAATCCCGCATGCTGCGTGGCAATATCGGGCAGCGCCTCCTGCTGAACGCACCGCCGCACATAGGCCAGCATCGTCGCCGACACGTCCACCGCCGTCGCCCGCAACCCCGCGGCCGCCGCCGCCCGCGCAAAACGCCCCGTGCCGCAGCCAATCTCCAGCACCGCCGCGCCCGGCGGCAGCGCGAGCGCATCCAGCATCTCCGCGTTTTCCCCGTTCACATCGCGAAATTCGCCCATGCGCCGGTCATACGCCGCCACCTCGTCCACGCTGGTGTAATCCGTGCCCACCTGCTGCATCTCGTTCCATTGCCAGTCCGGGGTGTTCATCTGCGCTCCTCTACTTTAACCGTCTTCACGCCGAACCGCGTCGCTCGCTTACGCCGTTACCACCCATTCAGTTCGCGGATGTCATCCCAGTACGGACTGTCCTTGAGCTGGCACAGGAACCGTTCCCAGTAGCCCTTCTTTCCGGGTAACGGCTCCGGCCACACACAATTAATCAACGTTGGCCCATCATCACCCATACCGTTGTAGCACATCTTCTGAAGGGTCTCGAAAAGTTGGTTTGGCGGGACGGACGCCAAGGACTCCGGCAAGGACCTTTTCTCTTCCCACGCCTTTCTAATGGGCCCAGCCAACGAACTAATATCCGCCTTATGCCGCTCAAGATTTGCTGTGTCTAAATGAAGACCATCAGGTCGAACGACCACAGTAACGTCATACGGCTCGGTATTCGCGGAACATTCATACCATCCAGCAAAAGTCGAATCGGGAACATCAGCAAGAATATCCTTGCCGCGCAATCGGAAGTTTCCGGGTGTCCCGAAGGAATAGCCATGGAGGTCCAGTTTGACAACGGCCGGGTCATTAAGCTCAAGCAGGAGGCACCCTGAACAGCAATGATTTCCGCCGGAATGAGTCCTTATAACCACAGTTGGAACACCTTCTCCACTCATATCTGAATAATGCAGGAAGTCCTCTGGGAAAGACGGGTTCTCTTCGATGTGCAGATATACAAGTTCTTCCTTGTGTGCATCCCCTTTGCTAATTTCCACTACTCTGTCGATCGGTGATCTATTTGGATCTGAGTCCGTGTGCTCGCGGATTCGCAGGCGGAACGGTCCCACACTTCTCTGATCGACGACCACTGGGTAGTCTTCAAGACGAATCGCTGGGTCAATCGCGGAGACGAGCGGCGCGACCTCCTTCTTGGCTGTCGGTGTCGAAAAGGAATACCTATGCACTTCGGGGGATGTCTCCAGAACCCACCACTCGCCATCGCGACGAAGCGGTACGCTAACTAACTCCCTACCCTCGGCGTCCTCCGCGACAACAGTAGCAGGTAGCCTTTCGGGGGAGAAATCCGTCTTGAACATGACTGTGAACGGACTACCGCCCAGCAGCGGCGTTATGAGTAGCCTGTGACAACCTTTTTCCATTGACAGCGCCCCATTCGTCCGGACCGTCCCGAAATCGACCATGCGTCGTTCGGAGTTCATGCGGGCAAGATAAGGGTCGGTCTCTTCTTCGATGGGCTGCCAGTCAAGACCGGACCCCGTAACTGTGATCGTCCCCAGACGGGCGCGGCGTTCTCCGTCGCAGGTGCCCGCCATAACGCCGCGTCCCGCGCCGGGTTCCCACACGCCAACGCGCAGTTCATAGCGCGTGCCGGGTGCGGCATTCTCCGGAATCCTCGCGGCGAATTGTGTCGTGACCGGGCCGGTCCAGTGTGTCGCCGGGACAGGAAATGTATGGTCGGCTTGGAGGACGATTTTTCCCGAGACATCCACGAAATGAACAAAGGGCCGCCAGTCCGATGTCTGAGGCCCGATGCTTTCCCAATTCAAAATGGCTTCCACGGTACGGTTGGCACCGACACTCACAGATTCGGCGCGAACACGAACCGTGGCGGCATCTCCGGAAGACGGTCTGGCATTGTAGTAGCAGGAATAGGGCTCGGACCTCATATTGCTCCATTCCACGATAGAGATCGGAAGAGCACACGTCTGAACTCCAGTCACGATCAGATCTCGT
>CALDSM010000906.1 GCA_937923585.1 uncultured bacterium | reverse complement strand
GAGATCTGATCGTGACTGGAGTTCAGACGTGTGCTCTTCCGATCTAAGAGCCGTGTTGCTGCCCGTATCTAGTGCGGCAAGCCTGTTCCGGGTCTGGCCCCCAATGGTGGTGAAGACACCGCCCGCATAGACATACACGCCCGAGGAGGCCATGCAATACACGGCACCGTTTGCCTGGGGTTTCCAGGTGGTGGCGGCACCTGTGGTTTGGAGTGACCCGATGTTGCTGCGCTGTCCCCCGCCGAGATAGGCGAACGCCCCACCCACGCACAGCGTCGTTCCCGACAGTGCCAGACAATATACGGGGCCGTCGGCGTTGGGATTCCAGGTGGCATCCACGGTGCCGTCACTCAGAATATGGGCTATGCGATTTCGGGTGGTCCCACCCACCTGGGTGAATTCCCCGCCAATGTACCAGCCGCTGGCGCCGTCTGACAGGCAGGCATGCACGGGGCCATTCACCTTGGGAAAAACGCTGACGGGCGCGCCAGTCGAAGTGCTGACAGGCACCCCGTTTGGACTGGGACGAAACACCTCGGTAAACTGGCCCCCGATGTAGAGGGAGTCCGCTGTTGGAAGCGTCGCATTGACGACACCGTTTGTCTGCCACGTGTCCGCACGCGGCACATTTCCTTGCGCTAACGCATCCAAAGCCCCAAATGGCACCACCAATGCCAGAATCACCGCCTGGAAAGCCTTTGTTGGATTCATGGTTCGCCATACTCCTGCGTTTGTGATTGGGGGGCAAGAACTGCTGTTTTGACTGTTTCGCTTTTCAGGGCGCCTGGCCATGGCCCGAACGCGGCATCAAAGCATGATCTGCCCCGTTGCCGCCTTGCAGGGGATGCCAATGAACACCGGTGAGTTTCTTCCTTGAAAACGCGACTCTGCGCATCGCGATATTGAAAGAACCGGAAAGGACGCGGTGGTGCCAGGGGAAAGGCATGGATACACCGCTCCCGCCGGGGTTTTGCAGCGATAAGAAGACCTCTGCCCCTTCAACCGCAGGCACCTGCACTACTTTGACGAGCCTCCCTGACCGTTACTGAATCCGACCAACTACTCCGACCAAAACCGGTGAGTCGTATGATACAGATGCGTCTCTTGGATATCAAATCGGAGAATTGGCGCGCCCAGGGGGGCTATCGCACGCGCAGTCAGAAGGAGAACCCTTTGTTCCAGTCACACGGCATTATTCGCGCTCAAGACACCAGATGACCGATGGACGGCCGCACCGGAGGACGTGTAAGGCGAGTATATCGAATCAAATTTGCCCGCCACATAGACCTTGTCAGCGCTTGTGCAAATACTGTGAACATCTCCATCAGTAAACCACATATCCTCGTTCGCGGCGTTGTTCTGGGCGAAAGCCAGGGGTGCAAAGACGGAAAGAGACACAATCCTGACTGCACGCTGAACGATATTTTTCCAGCACAGTGCTTTTCAAAATGAACCCATAACACCACTTCTTTGAGTTAAGGCTCCGCTTTCACCCGCTGTCAAGATATCCTCGGCAGGCACCAACAACCCTTCCGCGTGGAAGACTTGGACTATCGGCTCACAGGCCTGGCCAAATCTTGACTTGTCTCCATTGTTGCCAGACGGTTTTTCCGGTGCTGAATTCTCGAATGTAGCCTTTGCTCACCTTACAAAGATGTGAGACACTCCCCTCCCGCGACATATGATAAAGTAAGTTGCCTCGCACCACTTGCCCCAAAACCACTGCACTGCCATTGTAGCCAACTGCGCTCCCTAATACCGATACTGACCGCACATTTTTGTCCGTCAATCGACGGTGCTTGGACAAAAAGAATATACTAACCTATTGATCGAATGTCAATCCCAATAAAACCACGTCCCAATAAAACCACGATTCGCGTCCTCTCACGGCAACAGCCCCCGCCTCAGGGACCTTGCACGACACAGGCACACCCACCGCTGTGCCGTTACACGCACATCACTCACCGGATGTGCATGCAACCCCCCGCCCGCTGGCGGCGGGGGGCTGCACTCAACTCAGTCTCGAAGACTTGGTTCCGCCTCGCGGCGGAGACAAGCCGGTCTTTACGGGGTGGTCACGCTGAACGCGCCGTTGCTCGTGTCAAGGTACGTTGAGGAGTAGGAGAGGGACACGACCTGGATCGTGTAGTTGCTGCCCAGCGCCTGGCCCGCGGGAATGTTCCACGTCCACGTACCCGCGGACATCGCCACGCTGCTCGCCAGCGTGCTGCGCGTCGTGCCGTTCCACA
>CALDSM010000905.1 GCA_937923585.1 uncultured bacterium | reverse complement strand
TGCCGGGCAGCGTGCGCATCTACCTGTGGAACGGCACGACGCGCAGCACGCTGGCCAGCAGCGTGGCGATGTCCGCGGGCACGTGGACGTGGAACGTTCCCGCAGGCCAGGCGCTGGGCAGCAACTACACGGTCCAGGTCGTGTCCCTGTCCTACCCGACCACGTATCTTGACACGAGCAACGGCGTGTTCAGCGTCAATTAACCCGAAAGACGGGTTTGTTTCCGCCGCAGGCGGAGACAGGCCTTCGAGACTGACTTGAGTGCGGCCCCCCGCCCCAGGGGACGGGGGGCCGCAAAGTGCAGGCCGTTCTTGACGGAGGGCCATCAGCCCGGACGGCGGGATGCTTCTGCTTCGTGAACTGGACCTGAAACTGGACATCACGCAGCGTGTGGCGCAGTGTTTCACGGACTGCCGCGACGCGCGCTTTGTCGAGCACGGCGTGCCGGACCTTGTGCGGCACGCGGGTGTATGGCACAGCGCTGGGTTATGAGGACCTTAACGACCACGACGAACTGGCGAAGGACCCGCCGTTGCATGTTCAACCGTATGACTCAACCGTCTCGACCACGGCCTTGGCGTTCTCCAGCGGGATTTCGTAGAACAGATAGTCGGACGCGGCCACCATGTGCTTTGTGCCGCGGGTGTATTCCATCACGCGTTCGGTGGCTGCGCGCACATCGTCGGGCGTGCAGGTGAGTAGCACGTCGAGCCCAATGTTGCCGCGCGTACACATCGCAGCGGGCAGTTTCGCGCGTGCATCGGCCAGTGACTCGACATTGCCCACGGGCGGCGGCGACAAGGTCTCGAACAGGTCCATGCCCATCTGCCCGTAGTAGCCCATGTCGAGGAAGGGCTGGACGGGCGAGCATATGTGCGAATAGACCAGACCGCCCGCGTCATGCACCGCCGCCGTGACCGCCCGCGAGTCGGGCACCATGAAGGTCTCGTAAAGCAGCGGCGACATCATCTCGCGGCCGGGCCCGCCCAGGAAAATGAAATCGGCGCCGGCACCGACCACCGCGCGGCACAGCGCAATGTTCACGTCGCGGATGCGGTCGCACAACTCGCGGTAGCCGTCCAGGTCGCTCATGGCAAACATCACCGCATCGGGCACCGTCGCCAGGCACATCATCTCGAAGGGCTGCACCGACCATTGCAGGCAGACCGGCCATTCGGGATGCACCTTCGCCACCACCGGTTCCACCAGTTCGGCCACCTTGGGCAGCGCGTCGTACTGCCGGTCAGCCAGCCAGCGCACCGGGTCGAGCGAATCGCCGAACGCGACGGGGTACTTTACCGGCGTTAAACCCTGCCGGAGCCGTTCATGCAGCTCCCAGACCAGTGTTCCATAAGGCGTTTCCAACCAGGAACGCGTTCGCTTTTCGCCGTCCGCGTCGGAAGTCTCGCTCTTCCAGGCCCGTTCAGGGACCGCCTGGCCCAAATCGGGCAGGGGCAGGTTAATCAGCGCATCGCCGCCCACGGTTTCATAGGCGTGCATGGTGTCCTCGACGGTTGTGTCGCTCACCCATTCCTTGCCGGCCAGCTTGGTGTCGAATCCCGCGCCGGCACCGATTTGGAGCGAGACGAAGGGCCGCTCGCCGCCATTTCGGATGTACTCCAAGAACCGTTCACGTCTGGTCATGCGCCTGCCTTTCGTCACTTCCCGCTTCCGGCCCGGCATTGTACCATTGCCGCGTTGAACGATGTCCGGCGCTTGCGTTACAGTCACGGCGGTGACTGCGATGGAAGATTTTGGCGGGAGTCGGCCGGCGGAGACACCGGCCCTCCCAGTTGCCACAACAGGAAACAGAAGACTCCCATGTCGTCTGAAAACGACAGCATAGGCGGCCCTTCGCGCAGGCATGTGCGCCGCATGTTTGACGAGATTTCCGGGGCCTACGACCTGGCCAACCGGGTGCTGTCGCTGCGGCGTGACGTGGCCTGGCGGCGCAGGCTGACGGCACTGCTGCCTTCTGCCGGCCAACCGCGCCTGTTGGACCTGGCCACGGGCACCTGCGATGTCTTGATTGCCGCCCATCGGGCGGGATGTGCGGCGCGCGGCAGCGTCGGCGCGGACTTCTCGGCGGGAATGCTCCGCGAGGGCGCGAAGAAACTGGCGGGACTGGGCTTGGACGGCGTGCTGCGCCTGGTGTGCGCCGACGCCACGCGGCTTGGCTTCGCCGACGGCCAGTTCGACGCCGTGACCATCGCTTTCGGCATCCGCAACGTGCTTGACGTGGATGCCGCGCTGCGCGAGATGCGCCGGGTACTCCGTCCCGGGGGCCGCGCGGTTATCCTCGAATTCTCCCTGCCCGGTAACGCACTCCTCCGCGCCGGCTATCTCCTCTATTTTCGTCATGTGCTGCCCCGGCTGGGCGGGCTGGTCTCCGGAAGACCCGAGGCCTACCGTTATCTCAACCAAAGCGTGGAATCTTTCCCATACGGCCGCGCGTTTTGTGAGCGGATGGAGCGGGCCGGGTTTGCCGCGGTGACGGCAAGCCAGCTCTCCTTTGGCATTGCAACGCTTTACACCGGGGATCGGCCCAACACCGGGCCGGGGAGCACCGAATGAACCGTCTGCTTGTCGCTACCATCGTCCTGATGTCGGCGTGCCATGCCGCCATCGCCGCCGACCCGGCACCCGCGGCAACGCCCCCCGCCGCCGAACCCGCCAAGACCTACCACCCCGAGGAATGGAGCGGTCCTGTGCAGAAGGCCCGGGAGCAGTATGACCTGCTGGGCCTTTTCGCCAAGGCAAGCCATTTCGGGGGGGTGAAGGTCAAAATTCCCGGCGACCTGCAGCGGGTGCCCCTGGAACCGCTGGGTTTGCAGGATCTCAAGAAGCGGGGCATTGAACTCTATCTGAAGGAACTTACCTTCAAGGACCTGGACTTTACCCGCGATGAGGAGCCCCAGTGGATGGAAACGCGGCCCGTGCTGCCCGCGCTGATGCGCTTTTCCACGCTGGGCGCGTCCATTGAGGCCAAGACCAAACTCGGCACCATTCCGCTCGGCGCAACCTTTCGCGACGGGGTGATGCCCTTTGACTTCGATTTTCGGAAGGACGGCTACGACCTGGGCCTGCTTCCCCAGCGCCGAGCACAGGACGCCAAACTCGACAACGTCCGCCTCAACGTCGGCGGACCAGTTGCCACCGGCATCGCAAACACCTTCTTCAAGGACGACGTGGCCAAACTCATCATGAAATACGGTGTGGGGCAGACGCTGAAGATGAATGAGGGAAGCCTGTTCAGCGGGGCGTCCGCGGCCTCGTTTCTGAAGATGAAGCCCGACTCGGCGGGCGCTCAGGCTGTCACCGGTCTGCTGGACGCCCTCGGCGGGAAGCAGCCGGAGAAACGCTGACCCCTTCTATTGCGGGCTCGTCTGCGTGCTGACGTTGGTGTTTTCACCGTCCTTCATCAGCATCACCGACAGCGAGCGCTGGTCCTTTTCATACTGCATCGTCTGCATCTCGCCCGCATCCATGACGGTTAGCTGTTTCCAGCCCTGTGCCGCGATCTTTTCCTTGTAGAATGCCGCAGCCTTTGCAATGGGGGTGGTCGAGCTGCCCTGCAGCACGAAGGTTTTGTTCTCCGAGGTCTGCACCATCTGCAATTTCAGCCCTTCAAGGATCGGGACGTCCTTGGGGAAATCGGCGGGAAGCTTGGCACCCTCGCCGACCTGCATCTCCATGCCGTCCGGTCCGGTTTGCTTGAAGTTGACGGTGTCCTTGTCACCGCCGGTCTTTACCTCATAGGCGTTGCCCGAGGCATCCGTTCCCTTCACCTGCACGGTGCCCGACTTGGTGTCGAGTTTGACATCCGCCGTGCCGCCGTCCTTGGCAATGCTCTTCTCGATGGCCTTTTCGGTGGCCTTATCCGTCACCGTCTGCGCCGCCTTGCCGCAGCCCGTGAAGGCTGCCGTCCCGACAAGCAGGAAAACCATTGCCAATGAACCTGTCAAAATGCGTCCCGTGATGTGCATGCCTGTGCCTCCATGATGCTGGCGTCGTGTCTTTGGGCCGCACCAGTGTATGCCAGATGCCGCCTGCCGGGCAAGGAGTCAACCGATCCGGCGCAAAATCCACGCCCAAAAGAAGCTGCGACAGGGAGGGTGTTCGCGGCAGGCGGATGCCTTGTCTCAGGGATGAATTGGGCCAGAAAGGAATTCACCGGGCATGCATCCAGCCACCCGCAGGAGGTTCCGCTCCTTCCATATTTCTGCGCGGCAATGATTCCCATTATTGCCCCCGGTACGGTTTCCGGAGATTGCACGCTTTTCGCCGCTCCAGAATCGGCGCGTAGAAACGGCACATAAGCCGTTGCGGCACAGAAGGTTGCGCGCCAAAATCCAGACACCGGAAGAAAACGGAAATTGGGGTGAAGATTTTGCTTGATCTTGGGGGGGGATTTCACTACTATATCGCGCCTACCGCCAGTTGGGGAGTAGTGTCCCCGCTGGCAGTGTATGTGTATGGACCCCCCCGAACGGGTGAAGTGCGGCCTGACCGTTCAGGCTTGTGCGTCCGTCCGGTAAACATGAGTTACAGCGTATAGGAGGGTTTATGAGTTGCACAAGGGCAAGCATCTACTGATTGACTGTTCTAACGTGGCCCGTGAAGTTTGTCTGGATGACAAGCTGGTGCTGAACGCGATGGCGCGTGCGGCAGAACGGGCCGGGGCAACCGTGGTCTCCCAGATCCGGTACAAATTCGGGCAAGACAGCCCGCCCGGTTTCACCGCCGTCGTCATGCTGGACGAAAGCCACTGCTCCGCACACACTTACGCGGACTTGGGGCTGATCGCGATGGACGTGTTCACCTGTGGGTCCACGGAACCTCGCGACGTGCTGCGGTATATCCGGGAAGAAATTGACCTTGGCGATGTCAGCGTCCGCGAAGAATACCGCTTTGTGGCCGAGGCATCCCCAATGGACGAACCCGTCCACACTGCGGAACCGGCGCTAGCCTGCTGATTCCGTTTCCCCAAGAGGTCCCCCTTTGAACCACCGGCAACTCCATGACGGGCGTTCCGACGGCCTTATGCCTTTGGAAAGCCTCGATCTTAGTCGGGTAGACAGTTTCGCCGGGCTGGTGCGCGCGATGGCCAAGACGGCCTTCGGCGGGCGCCAGCTCGGCGAGGCGCTCGACGTTTTCCTCGCGATGGCGGGCGACCCCGGCTGCCGCGTGGTGCTGACCCTTTCCGGTGCGATGACCGTGGCCAAGCAGGGACGCCTCATTTGCGAAATGATAGACCGCGGCCTGGTGCATGCCGTGGTCGCGACAGGCGCGCTCATGGCCCACGGGCTCACCGAATCCATCGGTCTGGCGCACTACGCCGTCAGCCCCGACGCCGACGACACCGACCTGTTTGAAAAGGGCTACAACCGCATCTACGACACGCTGGAGATGGAATCCAACCTCAACGACGTGTGCGAGCTGGTGGCCCATGTGCTGGCCAGCACCACGCCAGACGACGGCGTGTGGTCCTCCGCCCGGTTCTGCCGCGCCGTCGGCGCCGAACTGGACCAGCGCGATCAGGGGCCGGGAATCCTGCGCAGCGCCTACCTCCAAAACGTGCCGGTGTTTATCCCCGCCTTCACCGACAGCGAAATGGGCCTGGACTTCTCCACTTGGGCCATGGGTGCCGCGCTGAAAAACCGGGGGGTGGCCGACAGCGGCCGGACACTGGACCCCGAAGAGGTGTTTTCGGCGATTCCGCCGTACAACCCCTTCCTCGACCTGCAAAAGTACGCCCGGTTCATCGGCCGCGCCGAAAGTATCGGCATTTTCACCATCGGCGGCGGCGTGCCCCGCAACTGGGCGCAGCAGGTGGCGCCCTACTACGACATCACGGCGGACCGCCTCGGCGTCCGGTTGCCCACGCCGCGCTTCAAGTACGGCATCCGCATCTGCCCCGAACCCGTCCACTGGGGCGGCCTGTCCGGCTGCACCTATTCCGAGGGTGTGAGCTGGGGCAAGTTCATCCCCCCCGCCGAAGGCGGGCGGTTCGCCGAAGTCCTCAGCGACGCCACCGTCGTGTGGCCGCTGCTCATGAAGGCGGCCTTCGAGCTTCTGGACGGCAAGGCGAAGTAATCCCCCCCTTCCCAGCCTGCATCCCGCCGGTGAAGAATGCCCATTTTCAAAATCACCCCGATATGCTAAACTGCCACAGTTGGACAGGCGGCTGTTTCCAAACGGGCACGCTCGGGCCGCGATGTGGGCGGGCAAGAGTTTGCCGGGGCCGCCAAAAAAGGGCGAGAGGTGATTGCCATGGCCAAGCGTTTGGGCAGGCATGCGTTTGCGGCGGGGTTGCTCTTGGTTGCCTGTGTGGTATCAGGACGGGACGGCGCATCGGCCGACACGTTTGCGATTGTGCCGGCGGCAACGGGTCAGACACTGGCGGCGGCGACCACGGCCATCACCGGTGCGGGTCTCGCGGTGGGCACGGTGACGGAGGTGTACAGCGTGACCGTTCCCGCGGGTCTTGTGATTTCACAGTTTCCGCCGGCGGGCACACAGGTGGGGTTTGATTCCACCGTTGAACTGACCGTGAGCAGGGGGCCGCAGTCTTTCGCGATACGCTATGCGGCGTCTCCCTCCGCAGGCGGCACAGTGACCGGCCCGGCGGTCATTGAAGACACTGCGGGCACGGCAACACTCACGGTCACTGCGAACCCCGGCTACAGTATCGCCGGCGTGACGGCGTCGAACGGAACGGTTTCGGCGGACGCGCCGTACATCCTGTCGAACGTGACGGCGGACACGACCGTGACCGCGACCTTCACGGCGCGAAGCAACGCGGTGACCTACGTGGCGGGTCCGTCCGCGCACGGCACGGTGACCGGACCCGCGACGATTCTGACGGGCGGCACGGCGACGCTCTCAGTGACGGCCCATGCCGGCTACCGCATCGCGAGCGTGACAGCGTCGAACGGCAGCGTCACAGCGACCACGCCCTATGTGCTGTCCAGCGTCACGACGGACACAACCGTCACGGCCATCTTCACGGCGAAGAACAATGCCGTGAATTATTCGGCCGCCCCTTCCCCAGGCGGCACGGTGACGGGTCCCCCGGCGATTCTCACCGGTGACACGGCGACGCTCACGGTTGCCGCGAATGCAGGTTACAGCATTGTCGGTGTGACGGCGACCAACGGGGACATCACGCCGAACGCGCCCTATGTGCTGTCGAATGTGACGTCGGACACGACGGTGACCGCGACCTTCACGGCAAACACCAATGCGGTGGGATATTCAGCGGCACCACCCGCAACCGGCACGGTGACCGGACCCGCGACGATTCTCACCGGTGACACGGCGACGCTCACGGTGACTGCGAATCCCGGTTACACCCTGACCGGCGTGAGCGCGACGAACGGAAGCGTCACGGCGACCGCGCCGTACATGCTGTCGGATGTGACGGCGGCCACAATCGTAATTGCAGCATTCACCCCGAACACCAACAGGGTGCGCTATTCGGCCGTGCCGTCCCCGGGCGGCGCGGTGTTGGGGCCGGAGACGATCTTGACGGGCGGCACGGCGATGCTCACGGTGACCGCAAACGCGGGATACAGCATCGCGGGCGTCACCGCGACGAACGGAAGCATCACGTCGAGCGCACCGTATGTGCTGTCGAATGTGACCGCGGACACGACCGTGACGGCGACCTTCACCGCAAACACGAACACGGTGGCCTATTCGGCCACGCCGCCTGCGGGCGGGACGGCGACCGGTCCTGCAACCATCTTGACCGGCGGCACGGCGACACTTACCGTGACCGCAAGCCCGGGTTACAGCGTTGCCGGCGTAATGGCATCGAACGGCAGTATCACGGCGACCGCGCCGTATGTGCTGTCGAATGTGACCACTGACATGATCGTGACGGCGACCTTCGCGGCCGACAGCCACACCGTTGTCTATTCGGTCGTGCCATCCGCGGGCGGAACGGTGACCGGTCCCGCGGTGCTTTTGACCGACGGCACGGCGACGTTGACGGTCAACGCGAATCCCGGCTACAGCATCGTCAGCGTGGCGGCTTCAAACGGCACGGTGTCGGCCGGCGCCCCGTACATGCTGTCGAACGTGACGGCGGACACGACGGTTACGGCAACCTTTGCCATGGACAGCCACACGGTGGCCTACATCTCTGCGCCCACCGGGGGCGGGACCGTGAGCGGACCGGAAAGCATTCAGGACGGCACGGGCACGGCGACGGTGGCGGTCACCGCGAACACGGGCTACGGCATCGCCAGCGTGACCGCAACGAACGGCAATGTCACCGCGGGCGCCCCATACATCCTCTCCAATGTGACTGCGGACACGACCGTCACGGCGACGTTCGACCCGAAGCCCCACTTGGTCACCTACCTGGCCATGCCCTCCGCAGGTGGGACTGTAACCGGCCCTGCGACCATTTTGACCGGCGAGTCGGCAACCCTTTCGGTGACGCCGCAGCCCGGCTACACCCTCGTGTCGGTGACGGTGTCGAGAGGCAGCATCACGGCCACAGCACCGTATGTCCTGTCCAACGTGACGGCGGACACAACCGTGCGGGCAACCTTTGCCGCGAACACCAACGCGGTGACCTATTCGGCCGCGCCTGCCGGGGGCGGCACGGTGAGCGGCCCCGAAACGATCCTGACCGGCGAGACTGCGAGGCTGACGGTCACCGCAGGCAGCGGATACGACATCGCGGACGTGACGGCAACCAGCGGCAGCATCACCGCGCACGAGCCGTACATTCTCTCCGGTGTCACGGCGGCCACCACCGTGACGGCCACCTTTGTCCGGCAACAAGTCACCGTGCCCGATGTTTCCGGCATGACGACGGAACAGGCGCAATCGGCGCTGGCCGTCCTGGGCCTGACGCATTCGGAGGCGGAAGAGAACAGCGACACCGTCCCGGCGGGACAGGTCATCCGCCAGGAACCGCCGGCAGGCACGTCTGTTGAGGTCGGCGCGCAGGTGAGCCTGGTCGTGTCTTCCGGCCCGAAACACACCGGATGCGGTTGCGCGGCGGGATGTTCCGGCGGCAAGCGCGTGTTCATGCTCGACAAGGCGAAGGAAGCTTTCGGTGATTTCCTTTTGGGCGGGCCGGGTCTGATGGTACTGCTTACCGCCTCCGAGCGAAGACCATAGAGATGTGCGCGTTCTTTTTTAGGGCAAGGGACGAGAAGGACTGATTGGTACTCACCACAACCGGGGACCAAGTGTATCCCTTTGGGTCCCTGCATTTCTCACGCTTAACTGTTGCGCCTGTTGGATTCTTCCTCTTCCTCAAGTTTTCCTTGTATTCTGACGAAGACTTCCTGAATCTGCGCAACAACTCGTTGGGCCACGCTGATAGCAACGAGAAAATCCATGTCTGGGTAATTGACTTGCAGAGCAGTAGTTGCCTGGTGCAGTGATATGGCTGCCAGTTGAGCAGGGTCAGCAAGGCCTGCATTGCTTGGTCCAGCCAGCATAAGATCTTCGCTATTTACAAGCCCTAAGGTACGGTACAAGCCGTTAGAACTGGCATGGATTCTTTCACAGGCCCACTGATAGTACGGCCTCAGGTGTTGGATGCCTACCCTTATTTCTAGGTTTGTAAACTTTGGATTGCCTGAATCAAGTGCTTCCGCAGCCCAACCATAATCACGCTCAAATGCATGTCCGTACTTCTCCTTCAAAGCGTTTGCGACCTGCTCAGCGTTGTTCATTTCTGCGTCTGAATACGGCTCGCATCCAAGTCTTTTGCAGTGATCCTGATATTTTTGCATGCGACGCCAACACTCTATATGGCGGTGATCAAGAAACCGGACACTTAAGTTCACGGGATTCTCTGCAATGAATAGGGCAACAACTGCGATTTCATGCAGCGCACGCCATCGTGCAAGAGCCCCATCTGCATAGCCGCTTTTCAAGAGGCATACAATTTCGCCAAAGATCAAACAAGCGCGGGCGTGTAGGCGCGAGAGCGACTCGAATCTGGGAGTCTCGGATCTCTTCAGCTCTGGAGAAACGTCTCTTACCACCATCTCTCCAGTTTCAAGGCAGATCACACCGAGCATATCGAGGAGATCGAATCCTTCTTGCCAACGATGGATTAACCGTTCACAGAATCCGTGTCCATGATGACGCTCCCAGAAGAGCATTTCTGGTGCATCCTTGTGCAATTCTTGAAGGAGACGTTCACTGATCTTCGGCAGAGCTTCTGTAATGGCATCCCCTATCAGATCTTCTGTCAATTCTACTTCCGATGATGCGCTTATCCCATGAATGAGCTTCAGAAATTCTGCGTTCAGTGTTCCCATCGGCCTACACTCCTAGATGTGGTAGCCCAACCCCATGCAAGTAGCATACCAAAAAGATCATCGGCCCGCACCAATAGGTTATTTTCACGTTCCCAAATTGCACGCCCAGTTGTGGCATGGTTTCCAAATCACACCACGCTCTTCTGGCCGACGGCCTCCTCTTCTTTTCGCAGTCTCCCCATTCGCTGTGTATCTGTCACGCGCCGATTCTGGCAACCCAAGGTGCATCTTAGTACAAATATAACAGTGTAAAGTATATCGGAAAATAGGTTCTCTAGTTCGACGGGTCTTCCGCAGGCCTGGCTTCCGCCGCCGTCGTCGGTGCTGGCGCATCGGCGAGCACCACCGGCTCGCGGCCGGGGCAGGCGACGCCGCGTCGCTCCAGCAGGGTGCCCTCCATCCTGTACAGGTTCACGATGGCCTTGAGATAGCTGGTCTTCGCCTGGGCTTCATTGATCTGGGCGGTCAGCAGGTCGCGTTCGGTCTGGGCCACGAGCAGCGCGTTGGACCGTCCCACCCGGAATTTCTCCGTCTCGATCTGCTGCGTCTCTTCCTGGAGTCTGCGGGTGGCGGCGGTGGCGTCAATCTGGGCGCGGGTCCGGCCAATCTCGATGTAGGCGGAGCGGACGTCCTGCTCCACCAACTGGGCCATGTTGGACAGGGCGAGCCGGTCCCTCTTTTCCGCCAGCCGGGCGCGCTGGTCGCGGGCGCGGGCGGCCCGGTTGCCGATGGGATAGCCGAACTGCACGCCGACCTGCGCGTTGTAGTGGCTGTCCCTCAGGTCTTCCTGCGAAACGACAAAGGACCGGGCGTATTCGGTCTTGTTGACGTCCCGGGCGAGTTTGAGAAACAGGTCCAACTGCGGCAGCAGCCCGTTCTTCGTCTTGACCACCTCAAGCGTGTCCCGCTCGATTTGCAGCCGCGCCTGGTTGATGTCGGGCCGCATGCGCCGGGCCAGCAGCACCGACGGCTCCACGCCTTCCATGGAAATCTCCGGCACGACCGGTTCCGACTGGGTTTTGATCTCGGTGCTGCGCAGCGCGTCCTCCGACGGGTTCATCAGCCGCAGCAATGCCAGCCGGGCCTGGTCCAGCGTGCTTCTTGCGTCAATGAGCGAACTCTGCCGCAGGGCAACCTCCGCGTCGGCCGCGGCGCGCTCGCTTTCGGGCAGGCGGCCCACGGCGATCTGTTCCCTGGCCAGATCCAGTTGCCTGTTGGCGACGTCCAGAGCGTCTTCATAGATAGCGATCGTGCGCCGGGCCAGCACGTAGTCCCAGTAGGCCTGCTCAGTCTGCGACACCAGATTCTCGGCAATGCCGCGCATCTCATATTCGGAGAGGCGCCTGTCTATGCGTGCCTGGCGGAGGCTGGCGAGGTTGACGTTCAGGCCTGCCCCGCGCAGCAGGCTCTGGGTCACGTTCAGCGACACATTCGGCGAGTCCGTCACCGTGTCCACCAGGTTTGTGATGGATGTGTCCGAAGAGCTGCGGTGCAGCGAGGTGCGGCCCGTTCCGACGGTCAGGCTCACATCGCCGCCGGTGGGCAAATGCTGCGTGATGCCCGCTTCCCCCGCGTTTGTGCGGGTCCGGGCGACATTCTCCTCGCGCTCCCAGATACTCGGATTGTTCGCGCCCGCGGCGGTGGACAACTGGAGTGTCTTCCGGAGGCGCAGGTCGTTTTCGAGACGGTCACTGGTGTGGGTGTAACCGGCCACCAGCACCGGGTCAAAGGCGGAGCGTTCCTCGGACACGAAGGTCTGCTGCAATGCGGGGTTCACCTCCTCCACCGTGAGGTCCCGGTTGTTCTGAAGCGCCAGAATGATCGCCCCCTCCACAGTCAGGTTGAGCGGCGGACCGGCCTCCACGGGAAGTTCCGGCGCCTTGGGCTGCTGCGCGACAAACTCCGGTTTCAGCGCGGGCGGAGAGGGATTGGCGCCCGGCTCCGCCGCCGCCTCCACCGTGGGCTGCGGTATGACCGGCGGTTTGGACGCCTCAATCGAGGCGCATCCGGCCAGCAGGGCGGCGATCAGAAGGGCCGCCAAACGCACCCCACGGAGCAGTGACTTCATTTTGATCATTTTGGAAACGTCCCTGTATTCCGGCGTACACCCCCCGGCCCTTCGGGCCACCCCCCTCCAGGGGGGATCATCCGGCACGTCGCACGAGGACCGTGTTGATCCCCCTTCGAGGGGGGTGGCCCGAAGGGCCGGGGGGTGTACGCCCATTTCATTTCTCGTCTGTTCCGGTTCTGCTTTTGCTCTTAATCTCACTCCAGCCCTGTATCTCGTCCGATATCAGGAGGGAGCAGGAGCAAGAAGAAGACTTTCTATTCGTAGCGCAGCGCGTCGATGGGATTCAACTGCGCGGCGCGGCGCGCGGGATAATACCCGAAGAAGACGCCCACGCCCACCGAAAAGAGCATGGCCATGATCATGCTGCGCGGCTGCAGGACCGTAGTGAAACTGGTGGCGTAGGAGATGGCCCCGGCCGCGCCCATGCCTGCCGCGACTCCGATCACGCCGCCAATGCCGCTCATGAAAATCGCCTCAAAGAGAAACTGCCGCAGGATGTCACGGTCTTTGGCGCCGATGGCCTTGCGCACGCCGATCTCGCGCGTGCGCTCGGTGACCGTCACCAGCATGATGTTCATGATGCCGATGCCGCCGACCAGCAGCGAGATGCTGGCCACGGCGCCCAACAGAATCGTAAAGGTCCGCGTTACTGTGGATGCCGTGTTGATCAGGTCGGCCTGGTTCCGGATTTCCACGTCATCCGGCATTTCGGGCCGTACCCGGTGCCGCTGGCGCATCAGAGTCATGATCTTGTCCTGCGCCGGAATCAAGTCCGCCTCGTTCCTGCACTGGACATCAATCTCGCGAATGTAGTTCAGGCCGAACACCTGTTTCATGGCGGTGGTGTACGGAATGACGCCCGAGTCGTCCGGATTGAACCAGCCCTGGTCGCCTTTGGCCTTGGTCACGCCGATCACCTGGAAGTTGATGCCGTTCACCTTGACGGTCGCCCCGATGGGATCCTCATCCTTCGGAAACAGGTTGCCCACGGTCACCGGGCCGAGAATGATCACGTGGGACTGGCGGTCCTCCTCCGCATCGGTGAAGAGCCGCCCCTTTTGGATCTCGAAGTTGCGGATGGGCAGGTAGGGCACCGCCACGCCCTGCACCATGGTTCCCGTGTTTCGTTCCATGTACTTGAGCTGGCACCGGTTCTGCACCGCCGGCGACACGCGCGCCACCTCGGGCACCTCGGCCAGAATGGCCTGCGCGTCCTCCACGGTCAGGTTCTGCCGCGTGCCGGTCAGTACGCCGCCGGAACCCGACTGGCCCGGCCGCACCACGAGCAGGTTGGTGCCCATGGCGGAAATGGTGGAGAGCACCTGTGTCTGCGCGCCCGCCGCGATGGCCAGCATGGCAATCACCGCGCCGACGCCGATAATCACGCCCAAGACGGCCAGGAACGAGCGCAGCTTGTTCGCCAGCAGGCTGAACAGCGCGACTTTTACCAGCACCCAGAAATACATTTGTCTACTCCGCCGTTTCGTCCACGATGCGCCCGTCAAAGATACGGATCGAGCGCCCGCATTTCCGGGCAACGTCCGGGTCGTGCGTCACCACCACGATCATGCGCCCCTCCGCGTTGAGCTGGTGAAACAGCTCCAGGATCTCGTGCCCCGTCTTGGAATCCAGATTGCCCGTGGGCTCGTCGGCGAGGATCATGGAGGGGTTGGTCACAATGGCCCGCGCGACGGCCACCCGCTGGCGCTGCCCGCCCGACAACTGGTTTGGCCCGTGATGCATGCGGTCCGCCAGGCCGACCGTTTTCAGGGCTTCTCTGGCTTTCTCGTTGGCGTGCCTGTCCTGCGCGTAGAGCAGGGGCAGTTCCACGTTTTCCAGCGAGGTGAGCCGGGGCAGCAGGTTGAAGGTTTGGAACACGAATCCGATGTGGCGGTTGCGAATCTCTGCCAGTCGGTCGCTCGAGAGGCCGGCCACATTCTCGCCCGCCAGCCGGTACACCCCGGAATCGGGCGTGTCGAGACAGCCCAGAATGTGCATCAGCGTGGATTTTCCGCTGCCCGACGGACCGGTGATGGCCACCATTTCGCCGTCGTTGACGGTCATGCTGACATGGTCAAGAGCGCGCACCAGGGCGCCGCCCAGGTCATAGGTCTTGGTCAGGGATTCGACCTCGATCAATGGCGGCCTCCTCCCGGGGCGCCGCCGCCCATGCGCATCATCATCATCTGCTGGCGGGCCTTGCTCTGCGCGGGATTCTGGCTTCCCGCGGCCCAGCGCGTTTCTTCCGCCGGATTCTGCTCGATGACCTCTTCGCCCTCCTTGAGCCCGCTGACAACCTCGGTGCTGCGTCCGTCCGAAATCCCGATTTCGATACTGCGCTCCTCGCCGTCGGGATTGGCGCCACTCTTGACCCGAACCGTGTCGCCGCCCTTCTTGCGGATGACGGCATTGGCGGGAATTTGCAGCACATCGGGCTTGTCGGCCACCACGATGGTGACATTGGTCGTCATCTGCGGCTTCAGCAGGGACTTGTTCTCGCCGGTGACCTCAATGCGCACCTGGAAGGTGACGACATTCTGCAGATTGACACCGGCCGTGGCGATGCGGACCACCTCGCCGGAAAAGTTCTTGCGCGGAAAGGAGTCCGCGGTGATTTCCGCGGGCTGGCCCACCTGCACGGAACCAATGTCGCTCTCGTCCACCGAGGCATAACAGAAGATGCGGGACAGGTCGGTGAGGGTCATGACCGTGGTGCCGCCGCCCACGTTGCTGATGCCCGAGGAAATGATGTTGCCGATTTGCACCGGCCGGGTTGAGACCACGCCGTCTATGGGGGACGTGATCTTCGTGTAACCCAGTTGAAGCTGGGCCAGATTGAGCGCGATCTTGGCCTGGTCCAACTGGGCCGCACAGAGCGTGATGTCCTGCTTCTTGCTTTCCAGGCCCAGTTCCTCGGCCTTCACCTCCTCGCGCTGCGCCTGCGCCGCCTTCAGGTTCTGTTCCGCGAGCACGGCGTTGGTCTGGGCGGTTTCGACCAGTTCGGGGCTGGAAAACTTCTTTTCAAGCAGTTGGCCCTCCCGCTTGGCCTTTGCGCCCGAGTCCGCCACCTGGCGCTGGGCCAGTTGCAGCGCCGCCTCCGCCTTCAGCCGGTTTGCCGCGACGGTCTGCTCCGCCACCGCCAGCGCCGCCTTGGCGCTGTCCAGCTTGGCCTGGGCGGCGGCCACCGAGGCCGTTTGCTGGTCCACCGACCGCTGCTGGTCCACCGGGTCCAGTGCCATGAGCAAATCGCCCTTCTTCACCGGATCGCTGATGTTGAACGGCAACTCCCTGATCTCGCCGCTGGCGCGGCACTTGATGTCCACGTCCAAATTGGAAAATATCGGGCCGGTGCATTGGACAATCTGCCGCAGCGGACCGCGGACGGCCTTCGAGGTGACCACTTCCTTTTGATCTTCCGGCGCGCCGGGCGCGGCACCGCCGCCCGTCCACCAGTGATACCCCGCATATCCGGCCGCCGCCACCACGCCGGCCGTGACGGTCCATTTCAACACGCTTCGCAGCGACATCATGCATTCCTCGGTTTCATGAAACGCGGGGGGCGAGCCCGCAGGGAAGGGACAACAACAGGCTTTAAGATATTTGCACGACCGGGCGCCCTTGTCCAAATGTTCTGGCACCGGGCCGCGCAGAAAACTGACTGGTCAGTATTGTATGCCCCGTTCGCGGCGAAAGCAATCCAAAAAAAGCAACGCGCCGTGGAAACGCGTCCGATGACGCAATGCCCGCATCACACAAATCCCGCAGTGCTTCCCAGAGTTTTGTCAGGGAATCATCCAGCCTGCGGGCAGGGTCGTCTGCATGTCGTAAACGCGCTCGGGGATGCGGCCGACTGCCTGGTTCCAGTTGGTTGCCCACACCACCCGTGACCCGTTGTTGGCGATGGTGGCCTGGGTTTCCTCCCAGTACTCGCCGCGGGTGCCGTACACGTGCGCCAAATAGAAGGTGCGCGGCTGGGCGGGGTCCAGTTTGGTGATGACGATCTTGCGATCCAGCCAGTTTTGCGCGGGCATTCCGCGGTCAATGACCGTGGAGGTGACGCAGTAGCCGGGATAGTTACAGGAAAGGTGGAGGCCGCTGCTGAGGCCGTTGGCATCGCTCGCGTAGTAGAGCCGCATCAGCGGGGTGCGGTTGGTGCCGGCATAGCTGCCGCCGGAATCGAGGATGGGCTGTGTGGCCAGGTCAATGGGAACGAGGTCCACATAGTCGGTCCGCACGTTTTGCATCACCACGATTTCATTTCCGTTGATGTCGAGCCCCACGTCGGCGTGGGCGGTGGAGAAGTCAATCCGGTGAAACTGGGTCAGTTCGCGGTTGGCCATGGTCATGCCGGTGAGCGGCGCGGCGTTGGTGTCCAGCCCGCCGATGAGCACCCAGTTGCCCTTGGGCGACATGCCCACCCAGTCAATGTCCGACTGGTTCAGGGGCAGCGCGTAGGTTCCCGGCACGGTGTCGGTGACCCGGTCCCAGGTGAAGATGTACCGGGCGCGGTATTCGTCCTGCGTGCCCTGGATGGCCAGCGCCCAGTAGCGCTTGTCCGTCGAGGTTTCGCCCTCGTTGTACATGGTGATGTGGTACAGGTCTGGGTTCGCGTCCAGGATGGGCTTGATGGCGGGGTCCAGCGCGAAGTCCTTCGCCACCACGGGCTGGTCCGGCTGCCGCACGTCCAGCTTGAGGATCTGGAACTCGCGCGAGCCCCAGAGCAGGTTCGGGTCAGTTGGGTCCCAGCGCGGTTCTTCCATGTCCACCGTGGCCGCCAACTGCGCTGCGGTGTCATAGGGGACCGAGGCGGTCCGGTAGACGCGCCATCCGCCGTCGGGAATGTACATCTGGAGCATGAGCGACTGATCCGCGTTGAACGGGTCAAACTTGGCGTACTCATGCCGCATGCCCAGTGTCGCCGTGATGCGGCGCTGGGTCGTGCCGAAATCTGCGTCCGCCACGATTTCGCCGGGGTCGGGTGCGGGCGCATCGGGCAGCGCCCAAAGCGGGTTGGTCGGCGACAACGGATTCGGCACCTCCACCAGATTCAGTTCCGGATTGGCCGGACTGGTGGCAGCGGTGGTGAAGCTGAACGTGAACGGTGTTTCGAGCGTTCCGCTGCCGACGGACTGGACCGTGACCGTGTACACCGTGCCCGCGGCCAGCGGCGCGGCGGGCGTCAGGAAGACGGTTCGGCTGTCCGAGGACCATGCGGTTTCGACGGCTGTGCCCGGACTGATTGCCACGACGAGACTGCCCCCGGTGACGGCGCGGCTGAAGGTGACTGCAATCAGCGCCGAGAGCGGGACTGCTGTCGCGCTGTTGGTTGGGTCGGTGGACACGACGGTCACCGGCGTGTTGTCACAGCCGGTGAGGGCAACCGCGGCGCAAACCGCGAGGCAACCCGTGAAAAGCGCGAAACGCTGATACATGACAGTCACTCCAATGTCGGAAGGCGGCACGGTTCCTCTTGGACACAGCGTACATTATGACACGAATGCGGGTTTCCCGCAGTATTCCCGTTCGGAATCGGGTTGCCCGCGCCCGCCGCGCCCCGTCTTGTTCCGGGTGCACCCCGCCCCATGCTATCATCTGGTCTTGGAGTGCATCCCATGAGCGAACGTGACCTATATCGTGAAGTTGTGGACGAGGTCCGCGAACTGGTGCGCCGTGAGGCCAAAGGCAAGCCGCCCAAGGTGGTCCTGTCCAAAGAGGTGGCTGCAACGCTGGGCCGGGTCGGCGCCCCGAAGGACCTGTTTGACACGGTGCCCGCGCCCGCCGCGCCCCCCCCACCCATCGCGCCGGCTGCGTCGGTGAAGGAGTCCGCGGAATCTTACCGGGCAAGGCTGTTCTCCGCGCCGGTCATGCCGGCTGCGCCCGAGCTCCAGCCGGGCGACCCGTCGGACAGCCTGGAACGGATTGCCGGGGAGGTGGGTGCCTGCTGCAAGTGCGGCCTGGCGGCGGAGCGCACGAAGGTGGTGCCGGGCGAGGGCGCGCCGCAGGCGCGGCTGGTGTTTGTGGGTGAGGCGCCCGGGGCCGATGAGGACCGTCAGGGTCGTCCTTTTGTGGGCCGGGCGGGGCAACTGCTGACGGACATCATCGAGAAGGGCATGAAGCTGAAGCGTTCCGACGTGTTTATCTGCAATGTGCTGAAATGCCGTCCGCCGGACAACCGCAGGCCCAATCCCGACGAGGTGGACTTTTGCGAACCGTACCTGGTGCGGCAGTTGGCGCTGATCAGGCCGACGGTCATCTGCGCGCTGGGCGCCACCGCCGCGCAGACGCTGCTCAGGACGGGCGCGCTGGTCGGGCAACTGCGGGGCCGGTGGCACAACTACCATGACATCCCGCTGCGCGTCACCTACCATCCCGCCTACCTGCTGCGCAGTCCCGGCGAGAAGGCCAAGACCTGGGAGGACATCCAGGAAGTGATGAAGCTGCTCAACGGCCAGATTCCGCGGCCGTTTTAGGAACGCCGATGACCGCCGTCACGGAGATTCCCACAAGCCCGCCGCCCTTCACGGTGCCGTGGTACCGCACGCTGTTCTTCCGCGTGGTGGTGCTGTGCGCGGTGCTGCTGGTCTGCCTGTTCGCCGCGCTGATGGCGGTGACCCGGCATTTCTTCCAGGAGGCGTCGGCCGAGATGGAGGCCCGCTCGGCGGAGATTGCGCACTCGCTGGAGCTGCGGTTTCAGGAGGGCTTCGAGGGGGACTACCGCGCGCTTGAAAGCAACCTGATGGACCTGAACAAGGGGGTGGACATCAAGATCGAGGACGAACCGGACAGCAAACGCGGTGCGGCGTTTACCCTGGAGCACCTGCCCGACGGGAGCTTTGTGCGGGTGGCGCGGGTGCCGCTGATGAATGACGGGCGACATGTGATGATGACCGCCACGGTGACCATCGTGCCGCAGACAGAGATCCTGCGCGCCTTTCAGAACAAGTACATGCTGGCCGTGCTGGCCGTGTTTGTGGTGGCGTTGGGCATGATGGTCTGGGTCATCTGGAAGGCGCTGCACCCGCTGCGGCGGCTGTCGGAAAGCTGCGCCGCCATCTCGGGCGGCCACCTGGAAAACGTGGGCACCCGCGGCGCGTCGGGCGAAATACTGGCGCTGGAAACGACGTTCAACCGCATGGTGGACGCGCTGCGCGAGAAGGAGGCCGTCGAGGCGCGGCTGCGCCAGGCGCAGCGGCTGTCGGCGCTGGGCACGCTTGCCGCGGGCGTGGCGCACGACGTGCGCAATCCGCTCAACGCGATCAAACTGCTGTCGAGCCACGCCATTGACCTGGTGGACGGCGGGGCCGAGGCGCCCGCGGCCCGGCCGCTGCAAACCATCCGCACCGAGGTGGCGCGGCTGGAGGAGATTGTGTCGGGCTTCCTGTCGCTGGCGCGGGAGAGCGAAATCCGCCCCGAACCGACCCAGGTGGACGAACTGCTGCAGGAATGCGTGCGGCTGTTCCAGCGCGAGGCGGAGCAGCGCGGCATACGCCTGATCAGCGAGTACCGTGCGGGCGGCGCTCCGCTCATGCTCGATCCGAAGCAGATAAACCGGGCCGTGCTCAACGTGCTGCTCAACGCGCTCGAGGCCTGTCCCTCCGGCGGGCGCGTGCGCGTGTTCTCCCGCCTCACCGACCGTGCCTGCGAGATCGAAATCCGCGACGACGGTCCCGGCCTGCCGCGCGAGGCGCTCGACCGCGTGTTCGATCCCTATTACACGACCAAGCCCGGCGGCACGGGCCTGGGCCTGTCCGTCACACGCGGGATCGTCGAAGAACACGGCGGGGACATCACGCTTACCAGCACTCCCGGCCAGGGGTGCCAGGTGCTCATTTCGCTGCCGCTGGACAAACTGCGGACGGGGTGACCCTTGCCGGGCGCACGGACGCTTCCAATGAATGCGGGGTGTTCCGCGGGGCTTCGCGCACTTCACACACCCCGCGGGGGTGCCGATTGGCTCAGCCAAAAATGCGGCGAAAGGCCCGGGCATCGTCAAGGAGGGGCAGGTCAATTTCCGCGAACTGCGCGCGCTCCTGATCGGTGATGGGGGAGGAAAGGTCGGGCGCGATGTTGTGGGGGACGGTGTCCCAGTGCAGGTTCTCGGGGGACAGGCCCTGCATGAACCCGCTCAGTTCCTGAGCAAACAGGCCCGCGGCCAGGAAATGGCTGATGATCTCGGCCAGGTGCCGCTGCCGATCCTCCATGGAGCCACCTTCGAGAATCTCGCGCTGGATGGGCACCGCGCGGCCGCGGAAAAAAACGGACCACTGTCCGCAGGACTGGCACGCCACCACCGCCATGACATCGCCCGGCATCTCCGGCACGGTCACGGCGGAGTGGTTGCAATGGGGGCAATGAACCTTACTGCTACTCATCGCTTGCTCCGTCTTGCGCCCGCGTTTACAGCGCACAGCGTTAGTGTAATGCGGGAACCGCGCACCAATCAAGGCCCAACCGCCCAAGGGTGGCAAATCCCGCCGCGTTCCTTCCCGGAAACCTTCGCTTTGTCCCGCACCGCACAGTGTCCTATTCCGTTCGGGATGACCGGAAACACGGACATGCACCGGGGGGGCATGTGTCTTGTCGTGGTCTGCAATTGGTGGAAACAATTACACTTACAGAGAACGGGGCATTTGACAAACGAATACGGTTGTGCTAACTTCATCCGGCTGAACGGTAGCGGGCAACTCATACGGGCTTCGATTCGGATCGGGGACAGATCTCTGCCGCGGGGCAATTTCCGGTCAGGAAATGTCTCTTCCGAATCGTAGATGGGTGCCAAGCCGGTGCAGGTTCTAGGACGTGGAATTTCAACGAAAAGGAGGTCTGTAAAATGACGACGGGCAGAGGTGTATCATGCAAAGGGGCAATCGGGTTCATTGCATTGGTCTTGGCGGCAGGGGCCGCTTCCGCAGACATTGGAAAGCATACCCTAACCTTCAATGTGATGCCGCCGGGGGCGGGCACGGTGTCGGGTGCCGGAGAGTACTGCTGGCTCCACCTGGTCAGGATCGAGGCAGAACCGAAAGCGGAATGCTCTTTCACGGGTTGGACCGGGGACCTCACGGGCGACGACAATCCGGCGTGTGTCTTCATGACCGACAACAAGACCATCACGGCCACCTTTGCGGACAACGGCGCTCCGAAAATCACGCAATGCGCCGCAAACCGGACGATCATGCTTGACGCCTCCTGCACGGCAGTGATGCCGGACTTCACTTCCGGCGTTGCGGCCACGGACAACGTGACTCCGGCGCAGGACCTGGTCATCACGCAGAGCCCGGAGGCGGGCACCCCCGTTGGAATGGGAAGCAGCGCCGTGAACATCACGGTCAGGGACGCCGCAGGGCATGCCGCGAACTGCACGGCCACCTTGACGGTGGTTCCCCCGGCAGTCCCCGCGACTCCGGTGGCGCCGCTGGTGACCAGTGCCACGGTCTCCACGCTGGACGTGAAGGTCATGCCGGACGGCAACGGGTCCAATGTCGAATACGCCCTCTTCTGCGCCGCCACGGGCATGTGGGTGCAGGCAGACGGAACGTTTGCAGCGCAACCGGCATGGCAGACCAAAGAGGCCTGGGGCACGGTCACCGTTGCGGGTCTGGATGAATGCACGGCGTATGACTTCAGCGCGGTTGCCCGCAACTGCCACGGCGATGAAAGCGCCGCGGGGCCTGCGGCCACCCTCTTCACGCGCGACGTGACCCCGCCCACGGGGACGATCGTCATCAACAACAACCGCTCCGCCACGAATTCGTACAACGTCACCCTTGCACTGACCTGGGATGACGGCGCCGGTTCCGGCGCGGTGCGGATGCGCTTCAGCGACGACGGGGCGCATTGGACCCTGTGGGAGCCGCTTGCGGCGACCCGCGCGTACACGCTGCCGGCGGGCCCGCAGGGCCACAGAACGGTCCGGGTCCAGTTCTTGGACCGGGCAAACAACCGCTCGGCGGTTTACAACGACTACATCCGGCTGGACACGGATCCGCCCACGGGAAGCATCCTCATCAACAACGGCGCGATGACCACCAAGTCGCACACGGTGACGCTGAACCTGACCTATGCGGACAGCGTGGGCGGCAGCGGTGTGGCAAGGATGCGCTTCAGCGACGACGGGGCGCACTGGACCCTGTGGGAGCAGCCCCTTCCCACCCGCACCCACGTCCTGCCCGAAGGTTTGGGCTACCGGACGGTGCGCGTCCAGTACCGCGACGGCGGCGACAACGTGTCGGAAGTCTACCGGGACTACATCAAGGTAATCGAATAGCCGAAAAAGGACAGCGGCCTTTTCTGCCGCACTGACGAAGTCTTCAGGCCCCCGTTCTTCCCACTGAGGGAAGGACGGGGGCCTTGTTCTTCGGGGATGCAATGGCGCCCGCGCTCCGTCCCGGCGGCCTTTCTGGCACGTTTATGCCGCATTCCTGTAGAATATAGACGGGGAAAGGGTGTTCCGAAGTATCCGCCATGGAGGCACCAATGCAGGAAATCGTGGATCTTCGCAGCGACACGGTCACCAAGCCGTGCCCGGGCATGCGCCGGGCCATGGCCGAGGCCGAGGTCGGCGACGACGTGTTTGGCGACGACCCGACGGTGCGCCGCCTGCAGGACCATGCCGCCGCATTGCTGGGCAAAGAGGCGGCGCTCTTTCTGCCGTCGGGCACGATGGCCAACCTGGTGGCCTTTCTGTCGCAGACCCGTCCGGGGGACTCGGTTATCCTGAGCGAGTCGTCCCATCCGTTCAACTATGAAGGCGGCAATTTGGCCATGGTGGCCGGGCTGATGACGCGGACCGTCGCCGACCCGCTGGGCAAGATGACGGCGGAACAGGTGGCCGCGCAAATAGTGCAAACCGACGATCCGCACTATTCGCGGACCACGCTGGTCGCGCTGGAGAACACCACGAACCGGGGCGGCGGCGCCTATTGGGAATACTACGAGATGGAGTCCGTCGCGCAACTGTGCCGCGACCGCGGCCTGCGGCTGCACTGTGACGGTGCGCGGCTGTTCAACGCCTGCGCGGCGTCGAATATCGAGCCGGAATTCTACACACGCTGCTGTGACACGGTAAGTTTCTGCCTGTCGAAGGGGCTGGGTGCGCCGGCCGGGTCGGTGCTCACGGGCGACCGCGAAACCGTCGCGCGGGCGCTGCGTTTCCGCAAGATGCTTGGCGGCGGCATGCGCCAGTCGGGCGTGCTGGCCGCGGCGGGGCTTTACGCACTGGAACACCACGTGCAGGACCTGGAGGAGGACCACCGGCGCGCGCGCGAGTTCCGGCGCGCTTTGGAGGCCGAAGGCGTGCGGTTCGCACTGCCCTCGCCGACAAACATTCTCTTCATTGAAACCAAACATCCCGTTGGGAAGATAGATGAACTGTCGGTGCGCGGCGTGCTCGCCATGGCCGCGGGCGCGGACCGCATCCGCGCCGTGTTTCACCGCGACATTGACGACGCCGGGCTGCACCGGGCCGTGGAGGCGTTCAGGCAGGTGCTTGCGCCCGGGCCGCAGGCCTGAATCCGGGGGCCAATCAGAAAGACAACCTCATGAGTGAACCGAAGAACTACCTTATAGACATGGACGGGGTGCTGGTGCGCGGGCGCACCGCCATTCCCGGCGCGCAGGATTTCATAGACCGGCTCCGCGCGCGCGGCGCGAAGTTTCTGGTGGTGACCAACAACCCCATTTTCACGCCGGCCGACCTGGCGCACCGGCTGCGCATGACCAGTCTTGACATTCAGCCGGAGAACATCTTCACGTCGGCCATGGCCACGGCGCAGTTTCTGCACTGGCAGCACCCGCACGGGACGGCCTTTGTCATCGGCGAGAGCGGGCTGACGAGCGCGCTGCACGAGATCGGCTACATCATCACCGACCACCACCCGGACTACGTGGTGCTGGGCGAAACCAACGGCTACAACTTCGAGAACATCACCAAGGCGGTGCGCCTGGTGGCGGCGGGCGCGCGGTTCATCGCCACCAACCCGGACGCCTCGGGGCCGACGGAGGACGGCATTGTGCCGGCCTGCGGCGCGATGGCCGCGCTGATCGAGAAGACCACGGGGCGCAGGCCGCTGTACATCGGCAAGCCCGCGCCGCTGATGATGCGCAGCGCCATGAACCACCTGGGCGTGCATTCGCAGAACACGATCATGGTGGGCGACCGCATGGACACGGACGTGATCGCGGGCATGCAGGCCGGCATGGAGACCATTCTCGTGCTCACCGGCGTGACCACCCGCGAGCACATGGACCGCTACCCCTACCAGCCCACGCGGGTGCTCGACTCCGTGGCGGACATCGAAGTCTGACCCTTCCCGCCGGGCGCGCAGGCCCCGGCCAGACCCCCTGGAACCCGTCTTTTCATGCAAGCCCCAGTCATATCCGGTTTTCGCACCCTTGAACCCGCACCGCGGCGCTTCCTCTTCTTCGTCGCGGTGAACGTGGTGTCGTGGCAGAACATCGTCGGCCCGGCGATGGTGCTTTTTGCGCGCAAGATTGACATGCCCGAGTTCCAGGTCGGCCTGCTGATTTCGATCATGCCCTTTGCGCAGCTTCTGATGCTGGTCACCATGCCGATGGTGACGCGGTTCGGGCCGAAGCGGCTCATGCTCTGGGGATGGTTCCTGCGCAACCTGATCTGCTGCATCGTGTTTCTCATGCCGTTTGCGCTGCGCAGCGGCGACCGGCGCCTTGCGTGGACGGTGCTGACGGTCGCCATCCTGGGATTCTGCGTCATGCGCGCCGTGGGCGCCGGGGGATGGCTGCCCTGGCTGCATGAGATCGTGCCGGAGGACCGGCGCTCCGTTTATTTCAGCACCGAAACGGCGGTGACGCAGGTGATCAACATCGCCGTCATGTTCGTGCAGGCGTGGCTGCTCGCGGGCCACAACCCCAGCGTCACGCGCTTCCTGATCATCTACGGCATCGGCATCGGCATGGGGTTCCTCAGCCTGACGACGCTGCGGCGCATCCAGGGCGGCGCGCCCTTTACCCACCGGCCCTCCTTTGCGGACGAGGTGCGCGGCTACCTGACCGCGTTTCGCGACCGGTCCTTCCTGCGTTTCATGCTCGCCGCCACCTTCTGCATTTCGGGCATGTCCTGGTTCGGCTCCGCGGCGGTGATGTACATGCGCGACGCGCTCCGGATTCACGACAGCACGAACATGGCCGTCTGCGCGGCGGCCAGCGTGGGCGTGCTGCTGACCATCGCCCCCTGGGGCCGCTTCGCCGAGCACAGCGGCAGCGGGCGCGCCATGTTCAAGTCGCTCGCGGGACACGGACTCGCGGCGCTGCTCATGCTGGCGCTGCCGCTGGACGGGCCGTGGCGCGCCGTGGGCGCGGGCGCGGCGATGACGCTGGCGGCGGTGTTCTGCGGCGCGTTCATGGTCGCGGTGAACCGGACCATGCTCAACCAGACGCCGGAAGACCGGCGCATCGGCTACACGGCCGCGTGGACGGTCAGCACCTCCATGGCCTACGGCTTCACGCCGCTGCTGGCGGGCGCGCTCATTGAGCATTTCGCCCTGCCGGGGTTCCGGGCCTGCTTCACGATTGCGGCGGTCATCTGCTTCTCGGGCGCGCTGCTGTGCCTCTATGTGGTGCCCGGCAGGGAGCGGGTCCGGCCGACGGTGGGGTCGGTGCTGCATCCGCTTGCGCTGACGCGTACGCTGGGGCGAATAGCGGCGATCACGCTGGGATTGCACGAGAGCAACAAGGAAGACGGGAAGAGTTGACCGTCGGCAGTTGAGGCTGCCAAGAAAGTGTGAACTCAGGCTGTTTCTGACGCACACAAATCTCAAGGGTCTCCGTGCGTTGTCTTGTTAGCCCGCCGAAGCCGGCTGATGGAACCGGCATACTTCCGCCGCAATGTTGACGGCCGATTCCTTTCTTATATGAATCGCCGCCACAGGCGGTCTGAGGCCCGCAATGACGAGGTGACTTGCGCTGATTACGGCAGTGTGAGCTTCGCGTCGGCGCGCAGTTCGCCGTTTTCGCAGGCAGCCAGCAGGCTCAGTTCCTTGACGCGGCCGGCATTGTCCAGATAGGGCTGGGCTGCCTGCACGAAACTTTCCGCGGTGTATCCCCGCATGAGGTGGTACTGGGCCAGTTCCCTGCCCATGTCCGTGACGGCCTGGACGGCGGGCTTGGGCCGCACGCAGAGGTACAGGTTGCCTTTGGTCTCCAGATTCGCGGCAGGCGGCGCTGCGGCCATTTCGGTGGCCGTGGTGAGGCTGGTGCTGAAGAGCACGCTGTCATTCTGAACGGCGAAACTGGGTTTCATGGACGGACCACCGACGAGCGGCAACCAGACCAGTTTCTTTTCCGCGTCCACTCTCGGAAGGGCATCCACGGTGGGTATTTCAGCGGGCACGGCCGGGGGGGCCAGAATCAGCGGGGCCAATGCCACCACGCCGCCGTCCACCGAGCCGGCCAGAATCGGCACAGGCGCCATGTCGCTGACATCAATGCCGGTCCAGGACAGGCGCAGGCCGCTGCCCGCACCGCGCACCACGCCCTGCACCAGGGCGGCCGCGGGTGCGAATTCGGCGGGGACCGGCGGCGCGTCGGAGGCGAGCCACGCGGCGGCCAGTTCTTCCTTTCCGAAGGCCTTTGCCAGTTGCGTCAGCGCCTCGCCCACGGGCTTGCCGAAGTCGGCGGAGAGCATGACGCAGCCGTCGGGCGCGGCCCTGAGGTCGCGCGGGGCGGCGCCCTCCAGCAACCCGGCAAAGCGCTGCCTCCACACATCACCGACCAGCGCCTTCACTGACGCGCGAACGGCGGTCGGCTCCAGCCACAGGGAGAACTGCACCGCATCAAAGGCTCCCTTCAGTTCGGGCACGGCGGCGGGATCTATCCGGCCGTAGAGATCCGCGCCCGCGGCGGCCTTGGACCATTCAGCCACGGCGGCCCGGCCCACGGCCTCTTCGGCGTCCAGTGTGAGCGCATGGGCCAGGGTGCGGCGCGACGGGCTGGCCAGCAGCACGCGCCCGCGCACGGCGTAATAGAGTGACGCCCCGGGCACATGGCGCAGATGCAGGCCGCCCGCGTTGTCCGATTCGATGCCGGGCAGCCAATGGATGATCTGTTCGGCCAGGCAGCCGATGCGGGTCATGCGGGTGACGACGAGCAGGTCGCTGAAGTCGTCGGGGCGCGAGCCGGACCAGTGGCTGATACCCGTGCTGATGTTGTTGAGCAGCCATTTGGGCAGCGGCGGGTCGGCGGAGAGTTTGGCGAATCCGTCGCGGGTGGTGTCGCCCGCGGGCAGCAGCTCCCACAGGCGCGACGAGCCGAGCATTTCCTGCTTGCGCATCACGTCCACCACGCAGGCCTGGAAGGGGCGGTCCTTTGGGATGAGCGCGCCCATCTCGTAATTGTCGCGGCTCAGCCAGAGCGCCGCAAACGCCGCCACAAGCACCAGAAACAGCACGCTCCGCCCGATGCGCCCGGCGGCGCGCCTGCGCAGGTCGCGGCGCCGCTTGCGCAGGTTGCCGCCCCAGGAAAAATTGCGAACCACGTCACTCATGGAACCCTACTCCTTCACGGAGATCGTGTTATACGGGCCGATCATCCCGTCCTTGTCCGGAAAGGCCACGTACAGTTTGCCGCTCTTGGGCACAAAGACCACGCTGTGCCGGGTCTGGCTGTTGAACACCGTGGACAGCCCCTCCTTCCCCGCTTCCCTGTCGCCGAGTATGCGCTGCATTTCGCGGTCGCCCACGATGCGCTTCTCCGACGCCATGGCCAGCACGCGTCCGTAGCGGCTGCGCGCGGCCTCGTCCGCGGATGCGGACGCCGGGTCGGTTCCGGTCAGCAGCCCCTCCTTGTCGCTGCGCCGCACGGTCACGGTTGGACCGTACTCGATCACGGCGGCAAAGGGCTTGGGCGTCTTGCCCTCGAAGCCCGCCACGAGCACATGCGCGCCGCGCACGTGCTCCTGCGCGGCAAGCATTGCCAGTGCGGGTTCAAACTTGTCCTTGGTCTGCAACAGTTCGCGCAGCACCATCTCGATGGGCGGGCCCTGTTTCTCCGGGGCGGGCGCGCCGGGCATGCGCTCGACGCAGACCACCAGTCCGGCGTCGTTCATGCCGGTGAACACTCCGGCATTCCAGGTGAATCCGACCTGGACGTACTTGTGCCCTTCGGCCGGGGTGACCTTGGTGACCAAGGGCAGCTCGTCATAGGTCCAGTCGAGGTTGCGCGCGACCAGCAGGTCGTCGGCGCCTGCCCGCAGGCCCGTGGCGGCAAACATCGTACACAGGGGCGTGGCGAACAGGGACGTCTTGTCTTCGAGCGCACCGAAGGTGGTGGCGTTCTGCAGGAGCCACATGGCGTCAAAAGGCAGTCCCGCCCCGTCGGCAAGCCCCTCGATCTCGCGGAATGCGGCGTCGGGCACGCCCTTGAGCAGCGGCCGCGCCGCCATGCCCATCATCGGCACGAGCAGCGAGGTCGGGTCAATGAACCTGGGCAGTTTGGCCCATATGCTGTCGGGCGGATACCACGCGCCGGAGGCGACCGGCTGGTAGATACGGTCGTTGTAGCGCAGCTTCAGGTCTTCCTGAAACGCCCTGCCCCGGGCCACGCCCACGGCATAGGGGTCGCCCGCAAGGTTGAGCAGCATGCCGCCCTTGAGTTCCTGCGGTTGTGCGGGATCGGGTGCGGGCGGGTCCGGAAGCAGCTCGCCCTTGCTCATGAGCCGGGTGAATTCCCTGTAGAACCAGTCTTCCATGCGGGGGCCGAAGAAGGAACTGGACGCCTCGTAGTTGAACTCGGCATAGAGCGACTTGGGGGTGAAATACATGATGTAATTGTTGGACAGGCCCACGGTGAACTGGGCGGCATAGCCGCGCGCCAGCGCCCGGTTGCGCAGTTCAAGGCCGATTTCCACACAGGGCTCGCCGGGGAGAAAGGTCATCAGCAGATCGTTGATCTCCAGCGTCTGCAGGAAGACCTTGTCCGGCTGGAGCGTGCTGGCGAGGGTCAGCGGCAGTTTGGGTTCGGCAGAGTTGACCTTGAGCGTGGCCTCGCCGCAGGCGATGTCGTTGATAGCTTCCTTCACCCGGTAGGCCAGCGCGCGGCCAAGTCCTTCGGTGCGTTCCCAGCCGGACTTGCCGTCGGGATTGCCCGCCGTCTGGTTGCCCTCTGCGCCGTTCAGGAACAGGGCAACGCACTCGGGCGCGGTCAACTCCTCCATTTCCTTGCAGTAGTAGCCCGGATAGTCGGCGGAAAACTCGTAGTGCTCCGGCCCGTCGCCGATGGTGGTGGGATGTCCGGCCATGTTGGCGACGACGCTGATGGGCTTGCCGTCGGCGTCCTCGACCAGGACAACGCCTATCTGGTCGTCCGTCGGCCCGCCGGAAAAACGGCGGTTCGATGTGAGTGCGGTCTGCTTTGCCGTGCCAAAGCCGATGGCGGCGCGTTTGCGGGTGTCATAGGCCTGCCGCATGGCCTGGGTGATGCCGATGGCCGTGGATTCCAGCACTTCCGGGATGAAGCGCCCCGAAACGGCGCGGATGAGCAGATTGGGCGTCATGCCGCCCTGGCCGTTGTGCGTGTGCGTGGCGCAGAGAATGACGTTCTCGCGCGGCACGACGTCGGGGGCGATTTCGAGCACCCGAGCGCGCAGTTCGGGGTTGACGGCAACGAGGTCCACACTGACGAGGAACAGGCGCGTGGTGCCATCGTCCAGATAGAGCGCCCGCGCCATAATGGGGTCGTGTACCCCGGTGGAACTGCGGCCCATGCGGTCGCCGTAGCCGTTGAGCGGGGTGCCGATGGGCGCGGTGATGTCCGCCTTCCCTGCACCCGCCTCCAGCGCGCCTGCGGCGAGGGAAACCGTCCATGCGGCCATAAATACCGCCATCCAGTGCCTGATCATATTGCGAAAATTCCGGTGTGTTGTCGTGATGCCGTCCGCGTGGGAATAGTCGTGCCGCCACGGCCCCTTTACGGGGCTTTATGACGGTGTCCAGTGTAACACGGACGGGGGCGGACCCAAAAACCGCCTTGCAGGCGCGGTGTCCGGCGGCGGTGTTATACTTCAGCGCAATCGGGCAACGGAGCATGGCATCCATGGAAAAGGCACGGCGCGCCGTTACAGCCTGCCTGGCAATGGCGGGAATCCTGTGCCTGTCCGGCGGCCCCGCAGGGATGGCGGTGAAGGCCGCGGCAAACCTCTCCCTGGGAAGCGCGGAGACTGCGGCGGGGGCGGGGGCATCCGTACCGGTGTCCGGTTCATGGGACGGATTGCCGGCGGAACCGTCCGCGCTGGTGCTGCATGCCGCGTGGGATGCGGACTGGATGACGCTGTCCGGCGTTTCGGCCGGAGCCGCGCTGGCGGGGGCGGGCAAGGCGTTTGATTTCGAGCCGCACGGGAAATCGGTCACCGTCGTCATTTACGGGGGTAAGACCGCGCTGCCGCAGGCGGAGTTGGTCTGTCTGAATTTCCAGGTGAACCCGGCAGTCGCAGCGGGTACTTCTGCCGTCGTGCGCTGCACGGAGGCGAATGCGTCCGATGCCGCCGGAAACCCGGTCTCGCTGAACGCTGCGGACGGGGGAATTGCGGTGACCCGGGGGCCGAAGCCGCATTCTGCGGACTACAACGGGGACTGGCGCATTTCCCTTTCCGAAGTGCTGCGGATGGTGCAGCTTCACAACATCAGAGTGTTCCACTGCGACGCATCCACGGAGGACGGTTATGCAGCCGGTCCGGGAGGGCAGGGTTGCACGCCCCACGACAGCGACTACAACCCGCGCGACTGGAAGGTCTCGCTGGAAGAACTGCTCCGCATCATCCAGTTCTACAACACGCCCGACGGCAGTTACCGCCGACAGACCGGCACGGAAGACGGCTATGCACCGGGGGCAGCCCGGTAATCTACCGGGAACGCCGGCATCCCTGCCGGCTGCGTTTGAACGGCGCAATGATCCGGAGCCGGCAGGGATGCCGGCGCTCCCATTAACCGCGCAGCGCAGCGAATGCGCGATACTTACGGTGTCATCAAAACCGTGACCTCACCAGCCTCGGTGTCACCGGTGCGGCCGCCCTCGGGCGGTGCGTCCACGTAGCGGACCGTGCGGGCCAGCACGGTCTCGGCGATGGCTGTCTCGAACTTGCGCAGCACCGCCTCCAATGTCTTGTCGGCGGTGTGCACGGCGATTTCGACGCGGGCGTCGTAGGCGACGTTCTGCTCCTTGCGCAGGTCCTGCACGATGCGCACGAAGTCGCGGACCCAGCCCTCGTGGCGCAGCTCCTCGGTGATCTCCGTGGAGAGCACCACCACCATGTTCGCGCTCTGCGCGGCGGCAAAGCCGGGCTTGGTCTGAAGCCGCACATCCACGTCTTCGCTGCCGAGTTCAATGGTCTCGCCGTCAATGTCGAGACGGATCGCGCCGGTGTCGCGCATCTGCGCGAAGAAGGCCGCGCCGGAGCCCTGAGACAGCGCCGCACCCACTTTCTTCACCTTCGCGCCGCATTTGGGGCCGAGCACTTTGAAGTTGGGCTTGACCTCGTAGGTCACGTATTCGTCCGGCGTCTCGCTGAAGGCGATTTCCTTGATGTTCAGCTCTTCGAGCAGCAGATCGGCATGGCGCACGAGCGCGTCGCGGAAGCGCTCGGAGGCGAGGATGATCTGGCAGTGGCCCAGCGGCTGGCGCACCTTGAGGTTGGCCGTGCGCCGCGCGCTCAGGCCGAGGTTGACCGCGTCGCGCGTGAGCGCCATGTCCTCGATGAGCGACCAGTCCAGCGTGGCCTTGTCGGCGCGCGGGAAATTGGACAGATGCACGCTGTCCGGCGCGCCGGGCAGCGGCCCGGCCAGATTGCGCCAGGTGGTCTCGGCGAAGAACGGCGTGAACGGCGCCATCATCTGCGCCAGCTTGAGCAGGCACTCATAGAGCGTCCAGTAGGCGTTGGTCTTGTCCTGCGACCATGTGCTGGCCCAGAAGCGCGCGCGGCTGCGGCGCACGTACCAGTTGGACATGCCGTCGAGGAATTCGGTCAGCGCGCGGGCGGCCGGATAGGTCTCGTAGTTGTCCATGGCCTCGCGCACGGCGACGACGGTGCGGTGCAGCTCGTTGAGCATCCAGCGGTCCAGTTCGCCGCGTTCGTCCGCGGACGCAAAGGCAGGCCGTTCTGCGCCGGCATTTGCGCGCGGCGCCGCATTGGCGCAGCCCAGGCTGAGCAGCAGCGCGTCGGGCGCGTCAAAGGGATCGAACCCGTCGAGGTTGGCGTAAATGGCGAAGAAGCTGTAGACGTTGTACCAGCGCAGCATCATCTCGCGCTGCGCCTCCTCCACATTGCGCTCGGTGAGCCGGATGGCCGTGGTCGGCGGATTCTTCGCGATGAGGCTCCAGCGCAGCGCGTCGGCGCTGTAGGTGTCGAAGAGCTCGTTCGGGTCCTTGTAGTTGCGCAGGCGCTTGGACAGCTTCAGCCCGTCCTCGCCGTGAACGAGCCCGAGGCAGATGCAGTTCTTGAACGGGTGCGGCCAGCGCGCGCGGTCCTCGCCAAACACGACGGTGCTGATGGCCAGCAGCGCGTAAAACCAGCCGCGCGTCTGGTCGAGCCCCTCGCTGATGAAATCCGCGGGGAAGTGCGACATGAGCAGTTCTTCCGAACCGGGCACGTGCGGAAAGCCCCACTGCGCAAAGGGCATGGAACCCGCGTCGAACCACACATCAATCACCTCGGTCACGCGGCGCATGCGCGCCGAGGAGTCGAAGGGGCTTTGGTAGGTAACGGCGTCAATGTAGGGCTTGTGCACCTTGAGGTGATCGCTGAGCGCGGGGTCTGCGGCCTTGGCCTTCGCCCACACGTCCGTGCCCTGCACGTTCGGCTTCGCCATCAGTTCGGCGTAGGACGCGATGCACTCCATCTTTCCGGTCTTCTCGCAGACCCACACGGGCAGCGGCGTGCCCCAGTAGCGCTCGCGCGAGAGCGCCCAGTCCACGTTGTTCTCGAGGAAGTTGCCGAAGCGCCCGTCGCGAATGTGCTCGGGCTGCCAGTTGATTTCGCGGTTGTTCGCCACAAACTGCTCAATGAACTGCGAGGTGCGGATGAACCAGCTCTTGCGCGCGTACTGGATGAGCGGATCGTCCTCGGCGCGCGGGCAGAACGGGTACGAGTGTTTGTACTGCTCGTGCCGGAGCACCATGCCGCGCTCCTTGAGCACGCGGATGATGGCCTTGTCGGCGTCCTTGCAGAACTGGCCCGCGATGGGCGCGCCGTCATAGGGGTCCACGTCGGTGACGCGTGCGTCAAAAGTGCCGTCTGGCTTGACGAAGCACAGGAAGCCGATGCCCTGCTCCCTGCACACGCGGTAGTCGTCCTCGCCGTAGGCCGGCGCGATGTGTACGATGCCTGTTCCGGTTTCGAGGTCCACGAAATCGCCCGGGATCACCTCCCAGCAGCGTTCCGCTTCCGCGCCGCCCTCGAGATGCTCCGGTTCGCCGTAATGGAACAGCGGGACGTACTTGAGCCCGAGCAGATCGGCGCCCTTCACGGTGCGGATCACTTCGGCACCCTCGCCGAAGTACTTCTCGACCAGCGACGCGGCCAGGATGAACACGGACCGCGTGTCGCCCTCGATGCGGTGTACCAGCGCGTAGTCAATGTCCGCGCCGACGCAGGCGGCGCAGTTGCTCGACAGGGTCCACGGGGTGGTTGTCCAGATGAGCAGGCTGGCGCGGCAGTCGAGGCCTAGTTTCCTGTGCGAGGTGTCGTCCAAATCGAGCCGGACGGTGATGGCCGGGTCGTCGGTGTCACGGTAACCCTCGCCCACCTCGCCCGCGGACAGGGCCGTGCCGCCCTGCGCCCACCACCAGACCACCTTGTGGCCCTGGTAGAGCAGGCCGCGGTCGAACAGCGTTTTCAGCGCCCACCACACGCTCTCCACGTAGCTCTGGTGGAAGGTGACATAGGCCTCATCGAGGTTGACCCAGAAGCCGATGCGGTCGGTGAGGTCTTCCCATTCCTTCTGGTATCGGAACACGGACTCGATGCAGGCGCGGTTGAACTGTTCGACACCGTACTCCTCAATGGCCGCCTTGCCGCCGTCGAGGATGCCCAACTGCTTGCACACCTCGATTTCAACGGGCAGACCGTGCGTGTCCCAGCCGGCCTTGCGTTCGCAGTAGTAGCCGTCCATGGTCTTGTAGCGCGGGAAGATGTCCTTGATCGTTCGTGTCAGGCAGTGGCCGGGGTGGGGCATGCCGTTGGCCGTGGGCGGCCCCTCGTAAAACACGAAAGGCGGCGCGCCGTGGCGCTGTTCAAGGCTCTTGTGATAGACCTGCCGCTCCTGCCAGAACTTGATAATGTCGTGCTCGGCCGCTGAAAAACGGAACGGTGTCGGCACCGGCTCAAAAATCGGATTGCTCATGGGTTGCCTTTCCAAGGACAGGAAAAAGGGTTCTTGCCGTGGCGGTGTCCTGTGGATGCAGAACACCCCCCATGGGGAACCTTACCGGGAATGCGTCATTTTCGCCGTTTTGGACGCGGCGTTTCAACTCGGGTGGATTCGTGCGTGAGACAACGAACCGACTTAAGGGTGGATCTTTGGTTGAGGCAACAGGCCTTGCGCACGCTCAGCGCGCTTCTTATTCGCAGACCGCGCGGCGGCGCAGAGCAGCGCTTCCAGAGGGCGCGATGACATGTCGGCGCGCGGCCTGGACAAACCGGAGGACCGCATCACGGTGACCAAGCCGGACGCGCCGATCATGCGGCAGAAGGACGGCTCGTTCGCGCCGGGCGTCAACGCCCAGGCCGTGACGGATCTGGATTCGGGCGCGGTTGTCCACGCGCAGGTGGTGGACGGGGGCGGCGATGGCGGCCAACTTGGGCCGCAGATAGAACAGACCCGCAAGACGCTCACAGAGCTGGGGCTGGGGCCGCACGGGGGGGGCGTCAGGGCGCCGCCGCATGATGCGGGCCCGCTCGGTGGTCTGCGAGGGGGCGTTCGCCCGGATGAGCAGCCTGCTGCACTGGAAGAGGTGCCGCATGTGGGACAGCGCCGGGGCGCGGGCGGAACTGCTGTGGCGCCAACTCACACACATCCTCATGCTGCTGACAGGAACCTGGAAACCACTGGTACTGCCGGACCGAACACAATAGGAGCCGGAAAAGGAGGACCGAAGAGCCGCACCGGAAGAATGCAAACCGGTGCCGCGCACCAGAAAACAGCGCGCACAGGCAGAATTCGCGAATAATGGACACTGTTCGGCGAAAGATCCGCACGGATGCACACCCTGTGCGGTGAAATGTATTTTTGGAAGGCCCCGAAAGCGGAAATCCATGGTTCTGCGCGGGAACTCTGGGTCCCCGCTTTCGCGGGGATGACGGACCAAGCAGACCTTGAATGAAGACCGTTGTTTGCAGGATGGTTTTTGGGATAGCTTCTAGGGATAGCTTCCAGTGTGGTGAGTCACAATTGGTGTCAGTTAAACAAACTTAGAAGACCAGGCGAAAAACGGGGACTGACTCGCCTTTCGGCAGTGTGAAAGGCGTGTCTGTTGGCCCGCTTTTCGCGGCGTTCTTGCGTCAAAACAGGATGCCGTCAGGATGACTCACTACGCCGGCCGCGCTTTCAGGGGAGCAATCTGCGCACACCAAGGAATTCCTTGACAGATCGGGATTCTAGTAATACAATTCTCCCGGCGGCAGGGACGATAGTATAAACGTCGGGCGGACATTGGGACTGTCTTCAGACGTTGCGGGCATTGTTTCCCTGTCGTGGAGGACGGGCATATGGGAACGCGAAGGGCCGCTTCACTCCGGATGGGCATGTTTCTATTGATCGGAACAATCGCTGTAACGGCAGGGGGGCCGGCCTGGTGCCTGACGATACCCGGCCAATATTGTATAGACCTCACATCCGTACAAACATGCTTCACTTTCACCATTACGTTGCATGGCCCCGCTGCGGGCGAGTACTGGGCCAATGGCTCAACGCACGAGGTGCGGGTGTCACTACGGGCATCGTGGGGTGGTGTTGGGGGGTGGATAATAGAGCAATTCGTGGGGTTGGTGTCGCGCGACTTCACCGACGCGGAGGTGTGGCTGTGTCCTTGTGACAGCGGAACACCTGTGGCGAAGGTTGACTGGCAATCATCGGATCATTGGACGGTTCCGAACGATCTGCCCGCCGGGAATTACCGGATGGTTTTCAGTTTCGGGGATGTCGGCTACCCGATAATCATCCTCGCGCCAGGGAATAGCCTTGTGCCGGAGGGCATCGTCGTCCCAGGAGATTTCTACAGTGAATCCGGTCCCTGCTTTCATATTGGCCCGCCCAGACTGACGCTCAACGGCGCTACGCCGGAGACGGCGGAATGCGGCGAGACCTACACGGATGCGGGTGCCACCGCGTCCGACGGTTTCACGCCAGCCTTTGTGGTGACCACAGAAGGTGCGGTAAACACCTCGGTGCCGGGCAGCTACACGCTGGCCTACAGCGCGGGCGGCGGCAACGGCAGCAGCCCCACCCCGATCACGCGGGTTGTGACAGTAACGGACACGCAGAAGCCGGTGATCACGCTGAACGGCTCCGCCGAGGTGACGGCGGAGTGCGGTACTCCCTACACGGATGCGGGTGCGACGGCATACGACCAATGCGAGGGCAGCGTGCTGGTGACAATGGGCGGCTCGGTGAACACGGCCGAGGTCGGCTCCTATACACTGCGCTATGACACGGCCGACGGGAGCGGAAATATCGCGACACAGGTCACACGCGTCGTAACGGTGACAGACACAGAGAAGCCGGTGATCACGCTGAACGGCAGCACCACGGTCTACGTTGCAAACGGCTCTGCATATGCGGATACCGGCGCGACAGCGTGGGACGCCTGCGCGGGCAATCTGGCGGTGACTACAACCGGCACCGTGAACACCCAATTGTCCGGCTTGTACATGCTGCACTACAGCGCGAACGACGGCCACGGTAACAGTGCACATAGTGAACCCCGCTGGGTGAACGTCGTTAAGCCCCGCTATGTGGGCATCGAATGTTCGGCTAATCGGGTGGTCGCAACGTGTTCTTCCCCGATCCAGTTCACCCTGTGGTTAAGCGAAAGGCCAATGGACGACCCGGAACTAACATGGTCCGGCACCTGCGCGTTCACTTCGGCCGAAGTTCACCCTCGTTCCATTGACGGCCTTACGTACGAAGTCACCGTACTCGGAGTGCTCAGCCCCGGCACGCTATGCCTGAATATTCCGGAGTGCAGTTTCATAGGTCAGGAGACCGGATTGTGCAGTACCCGCACGTCCAGCCTCCCGTTGGGGGGGGGTCGTACTGAAGAATCATGCTGTATCACAGTGGTGGACATGCAGACGCCGGTGATCGCGCTGAACGGTGAAGCTGGGGTGACGGTGGAATGCGGCTCAACCTACACGGACATGGGCGCGACGGCGACGGTTGCGTGCTCCGAAAGCGTGGCGGTGACGACGACCGGTTCGGTGGACACGGCGGTTCCGGGCGCATACACGCTGACCTATTCCGCGGATGACGGCCACGGCAACAGCGCCTTGCCAGTCACGCGCCGGGTGACGGTGCTGGACGCCGAGGCGCCGGTGATCGCGCTGAACGGTTCCGCCGAGGTGACGGTGGAATGCGGAGCGACCCACACGGACATGGGCGCAACGGCGACGGACGCATGCTCCGGAAGCGTGGCAGTGACGACGACCGGCTCGGTGGACACGGCAGTGCCGGGCGCATACACGCTGACCTATGATGCGACCGACGGCCCGGGCTTCAGGGCCCTGCCAGTCACGCGCGTGGTGTCGGTACTGGACACGCAGGCGCCGGTGATCGCGCTGAACGGTTCCGCCGAGGTGATGGTGGAATGCGGCGCGACCTACACCGACATGGGTGCGACGGCGACGGACGCGTGTTCCGAAAGCGTGGCGGTGACGAAAACCGGCTCGGTAGGCACGGCAGTGCCGGGCGCATACACGCTGACCTACACCGCCGATGACGGGAACTGGAACAGCGCAGCCCCCGTCACGCGCGTGGTGATGGTGTCCGACACGCTCGAACCGGTCATCACGCTCACGGGCGATGCTGCGGTGACCGTGGAATGCGGTGCTTCTTACCTGGACGCCGGCGCCTCGGCATCGGATGCCTGCTCGGGCGCCCTTGCGGTAACCACGGGCGGCGTGGTGGACACCTCGGTTCCGGGCAGCTACACGCTGACCTATGCAGCAAGCGACGGGAACGGCAACTCCGCCGCCCCGATCACGCGCGTGGTGAACGTGACTGACACGGCTGTCCCGGTGGCCACATTGAACGGCCCGTCTGACATGAAGGTCGAGTGCGGCACAAACTATGCCGAGGCGGGTGCCACGGCGATGGATGCCTGCGCGGGCACTCTCGCGGTGACGACAGACGGCACAGTGGACACCACGGCTCCGGGCGCATACACGCTGACCTACGATGCCAGCGACGGCAACGGCAGCAACGCCGTGCAGGTTACACGCACAGTCACTGTCGTGGACTCGACGCCTCCGGTCATCACCTTGCTGGGCGTCAACCCGGCGACGGTGGAACGTCACGCGACCTATACCGACGCGGGAGCCACCGCGACGGACAGTTGCGCCGGTGACCGAACCGCGAACATCGTGGCCTTCAATCCGGTGAACACCGAAGTGCCCGGCACCTACACCGTCACGTATGACGTGACCGACGGAAACGGCAACAGCGCCGTGCAGGTGCCGCGCGTCGTAAAGGTCGTGGACACAACGCCCGAGGCCTTCGCCGTCTCCTATGCGGTCGTGCCCCCGGAGGGCGGCACGGTAACGGGACCGGCCACGATCACCGCAGGCGGCACGGCCACCGTGACAGTGACCGCGAATCCCGGCTACGTCATCACCAGCGTGGGTGCGGGCAACGGCGTGGTGACTTCCGCCCCCTATACGCTGTTGGGCGTGGCTACAGACACGACGGTGACCGCCGTCTTTGCCCCGCAGCAAGCCATGGTCACCGTGTCGGACGTTTCGGGCATGCCGGCCGACCAGGCGCAGGCGATCTTCGCCGGAGCCGGGCTGACGGTTTCGGTGGCCGAAGAGCGCAGCGACAGTGTCCCAGCGGGGCAGGTCATCCGCCAGGAGCCTGCCTCCGGCGTGCAGGTCGCGGCGGGCACGCAGGTCCGCCTGGTGGTTTCCTCCGGACCCGCGAATGCCGGTTGCGCCTGTTCCGGCGGGGCGAATCCTTTTGACTTCTTCAAGGGCCAAAAGGCCCTTGGCGACCTGTTTGTCGGCGGACTGGGCGTGCTGGCGCTGACGCCGTCCCGACGGAGGATATAGACGGGCATTCCCACGTTGGACGCGGCGGCAGCGACGCCGCTTTGGCTTGGCGGATGTTGTGCGTCCGCCCTGGAGATGCAGATACCCCACAGGAAAAGCGGCGGCATGGCCACCGCACTCAAAAGAAGGATACATTTCCTCCACACAAATCGGCTGCAAATCATGCTTGCACGATAGTGGATCTGGCCTGCCCCGCTTTACCCGCCCCGCCGCCATGGGCTAGAATCGGCGCGCCCGCCCGCGAAGGGCGGTCCAGAACCGCAAGGAAGGCCGTGCATGGACAAGGAATACTACAGCAAGCTTCTCAAGAAGTTTTTCGACGTGCGGGTGATGGCCGTCGGCGACATCTACCTCGATGAGAACGTGTTTGGCAAGGTGACCGAGGTCAGCCTGGAGGCGCCGATCCCCGTGTTCGAGGTGCTGGAGCGCCGCCACAACCCGGGCGCGGCCGGCAACGCGGCCTGCAACACCGCCTCGCTCGGCGGCAGGGTGACCATGGTCGGCGTCGTCGGCGACGACCCGAACGCGGGCATCGTCAAGCATGAATTCCAGGTGCGCTACGTGGACACGTCGGGCATCGTGACCGACCCGGCCCGGCCGACGAACACCTACGGCAAGCTCAAGGCGGGCGGACACAACATCCCCCTCCAGGAGGTGCTGCGCACCGACACGCCCAAGCCGAAGATGATCTCCGGCGAGACCGAGGAGAAGGTCATCGCCAGGATCCGCGAGATCGCGCCGAAGGTGGACGCGATTCTCCTCGGCGACCAGGTGTCGGCCACGATCTCCGACCGCGTCTATGAGACCGTTCTCGACTGCGCCAAACAGTACAAGCTGGTGACCGTCGCCGATTCGCGCGCCCGCGCGGGCTATTTCCACGGCATTGATGTCATCAAGCCAAACGACAAGGAAGCGGGCCTGGCCGCGGGCATTGACGTGGTGGATGACGACACGCTGATCCAGGCGGGCAAGTTCCTGCTCACCCGCGCCAAGAACGCGCTGGTGACACTCGGCCCGAAAGGCATTACCGTGTTCGCCGCCGACGGCACCATGGAGAACGTGCCCATCCGCCCGGTCAAGGCGGTGGACGTGACCGGCGCGGGCGACACCGTGGCGGCGGCCATCGTGCTCACGCTCGCCGCGGGCGGCACGCTGAAGGACGCGGCCTTCCTGGGCAACCTTGCGGCGGGCATCGCCGTGCAGCAGCCGGGCGTTGTCACCGTGTCCAACGCCGAAGTGTCCGAAGCCATTCTCGGCCCGCAGGGCCCGGACAAGCTTAAGTCGGTCGAGCAGTTGAAGTCCATCGTCGAAAAGCTGCGCCGCGACGGCAAGCGTGTCGTGTGGACCAACGGTTGCTTCGACATTCTGCACGTGGGCCACATCACCTACCTGCTGCGCGCGCGCAAAGAGGGCGACGTCATGATCGTCGGGCTCAACAGCGACGCGTCGGTGCGCGAAAACAAAGGGCCCGACCGCCCCGTGGTCAACGAGCAGGACCGCGCCGTGGTGCTCTCAGCGCTGGAGTGCGTGGACTACATCACCATCTTCGGCGACAAGACGCCTATGCCCCTGCTCGACGCGCTCAAGCCCGACGTGTACGCCAAGGGCGGCGACTACACCCTGGACACCATCGTGCAGGAGGAGCGCCGCCTCGTCGAGGGCTACGGCGGGTCCATCGCCATCATCCCCGGCCAGGACGGCCAGTCCACCACCAACATCATCAACAAGATCGCCGGCAAGGGCTGAGGCGGCGATTCGGCCCTTCTTCCGCGAAACCACGCACCATGAAGATCCACCACATGGTGGTGGATCTTCATGATACGTGGCGTTGAATAGGAAAGGGTTGAATCGCCATTATTCAAGGAAGGCCTGTCTGGTGTCTTGCTGCACCAATTCTGCTTATCTTAATATTCCGCTGGTGTTTACGGACGGCGCATCGGTGTGGAATGTAAGCGAACCGACGCGCCATCACTGACGCCGTCCATGCGCATGGCGCTTACCGACCTGAAACCGGACGAATTGCATATTGCCTATCCCGGCAAACAGCGTTATCCGCTGGCGGACAAAGTGAAAATGGTGCCCCTTGCCGAGTTCGTCGGGGCGAAGACATAAGACGGGTCGCGACGACTTCACAGCCCCATCAATTTGCGCGCCGTTTCCCTATAACAACTTGACCAGTTTCTTGTCCCGGTATTCGAACAGGAAATAGACATCGTTTTCATACCCGAAAGCGGCGAGCACCACTTCCGTGATGCCGTCGCCGTCAACGTCAGCCGCGCCCATGAGCTTGAAATTCGACAGCGTCTTTTCGTTCCAGTATGTCCACCCCTCCGACCAGAGGGGCTCAAGGCTCCCTTTCCGGACAATTGTGTGCCAATTGCTGGAGTTATAAACGTTCTTCGCGCTCTCGCTCAAGGGTGTACCCTCGTAGCCGGTCTCTTGGCACGGGAATCTCCGCCGCAGCGTGATGAACAACGCCGGTTCTCCGAGAGCCAGTTCAAATTCAACGGCTTCGGTCATCTCCGGAGGAAGCAGTATGTCAGGATCATAAGGGCAGGATCTACACAGCCTGCCAAATTGCGAATCACCTCGGCTTACGCTGCGGCCCTCTTCTTCAAGCGGCTTCAACTCCTTTTTCATGCGCGGCACCAGTTTGTCAACGGACGGCGATTGGGCGGCTGGGTGCATTGCGGACTGCCAGGCCGGCTTTGAAATCAAAGCATGGAAACTCCTTTGAATAACTTCTGTCCTCTCACCGGTGGGACAGCCTATGTCGTGGAAGGCAAATACCCTACAATCACCCCTGCCGGAACATGCCGGCGTGTCTTGTGTGGCAGTGTGATGCCGCGTCGGGTCAGTCATCTCCGCAAAACAGCAGTCTGTCTCTATCGGCCCTCCAAGCGCCTTGTCATAATTCGAGAGCCATTTGCCCTTTTGCAGTACGGCAAGTGGGATCATCATGTGTCCATCTTTGCGGCAGTCATAGCCTTCCCAGCGGATTCCATCGTAGTCAATGTCGGCGTCTCTCAAGATGACGGACATGCTACCTTCGGCCGTCTTGGACTTGACGGTTTGAGGCGCGGGGGCAGCACCATCCTTCTTGGATTTCGCCCAAGAAGATGACGTGGCAAGAATCACGGCAACCGCCAGAATCACCAAACCTCTGTTCACAGGTACTTCCTCCTCTTTGGTCAGCGAGTGGCAGCCGATGCCGTGGTGATGCTCTTGGAGGACCACCCGGCGCCCGGCATCAAAATAGTCCTTTGGGCGAAGAAACGCAAGCCCCAATACCGGACCGTTGTGTGCAGCCGGGGATACGGGTCAACCCGTCCAATTCCCCCTGTACTACGCTGAAAGTGTTCCTCCTCGTGTCCTTTGAACAACCCCTTCAGGGTAAGGGAGATAGGGGGGCTGTGGCGTTCCCGGGGTAGGCCTTGTCATCCTCCGGGCGACTTCGGCCAACCCCCGGGCTTTGTTCCATAACCCCATTGGGGTATCCGAACAGGGGAACATGCAGAGGAAAGGCCAATTGACCCGTGTTCCAAGAGACGTTCCTCTACAGCGTCTCCACCCGGATGTTCTCGTTGGTGTAGATGCAGATGCCCGCGGCGATGCGGAGGGACTGCTCGACCACGGCCTTGGCGTCGAGGTCGGTGTGGGCGATGAGCGCGCGGGCCGCGGCCAGCGCGTAGGGACCGCCGGAGCCGATGGCGATGATGCCGTCCTCGGGCTCGATAATCTCGCCGGTGCCGGAGATCAGCAGTGACAGGGTGCCGTCGGCCACGGCCAGCATGGCGTTGAGCTGGCGCAGGTATTTGTCCGTGCGCCATTCCTTGGCGAGTTCCACGGCGGCGCGGAGCAGGTTCTTGTTGTGCTCCTTGAGCTTGCCCTCGAAACGGTCAAACAGCGCAAATGCGTCGGCCACGGCCCCGGCAAACCCGGCCAGCACCGCGCCGTCAGCCAGCCGCCGCACCTTGCTGGCGTTGCCCTTCATCACCGTTTCGCCCAGCGTCACCTGGCCGTCGCCGCCCATGGCGACCACGCCGTTGCGCCGCACGGCGATCACGGTGGTGGCATGAAATTCGGGAATATTCATCGTCGTTGCCTCCGGGAGCCGGTTAGCACCTTACCGATCAGCATCTATAAGAAACAACAAGAAGATTCTTGGAACTACCGACAGTTCGGCCCTTTGGAGGCAAGGTGGCGGTCGCAGTTTTTGGAGTGCGCGCGGCCATGCCGCCGCTATTCTTCCCGCAGGCCATGCCTGCGGGCTCGGCGGGGCATGGCCCCGCCGCAGAAAAGCTGTGGCATGGCCACAGCACTCCAAAAAAACGCGGCCCCGGTCGTCTATTGCCTTCCTTGGGTTGTGGGCAACGCCCACATTGGTCCATGTGAAACATCTCGTCCAGCGGTTTCTCCACGGGCGAATGGTCCGAATTGCACTCCATAATGTCCTGCATGTAAGCCCACCACCGCTTGACCGCCTCCGTGTTGGGCAGGTCGGCGGCGGTGTTGTCGTCGGTGCGCTTCTGCACGGCAAAAAGGGTCAGCGTTTCCCGGTCAAGAAAGATGGAATAGTCGGATATGCCGGCGCCGTGCAGTTGCCGGAGCATTTCCGGCCACAGTGCGTCATGGCGGCGTTTGTATTCCTCCTCGCATCCCGGCCTGAGCTGCATCTTGAATGCATGGCGAAACATGGCCTGAACACCTTCCTCTTTTCTGTCCGGCAGTTCAATCAATGGCTGCGGCCGTCACTATAGCACAGCCGTCGGCAAGGGGTACATTCCACGCTGACGCCATTCTGCACAAACGCCGCTTTTTGTGTAAACCGCCATTTCGTCAAGAGTTATCACCAAAGAAGCGTTGTCTATTCCCGTGGCGAATGGCAAGATGAAAAAAGTACTGGACTTTTTAGCCCGCATCGCTTATAATTTAGCATAAACGGAAAGTGAATATTATGTGTTTTCACTTCCGTTGAAGGTTTTAACCGACGGGGGTTACACCTGTGAGCGTTATGAGAATGATACGGCGAAACATGGGTCTGTGTGCGGCCATCCTTGTGGGCGTTCTGGTCATGTCGGCGGGTCTCGCACTCGCTGCGGACACCACGCAGACCGCCCCCGCGACGACGGTGGATGCCAGCCAGCTTAAGGCGGTCAGCACGACGAGCGGCGGTGCCGGTGGTGTTGGCGGTGCGGCGAGCGGTGCCGGCGGCGGTGCGACGGGCGGCGGCGGCGCGGATGTCAAGGTCGCACAGTATTAGCCTCCGTTCCCTCAATTACAATTAGTAATCGCTTTCATGGCGCCCTCTGTATGCGCAGGGGGCGTTGTGTATTTTGTTGGCGCGGAGTTGGGGGTCAATACCGTTCCGCGTCCTCCTCATCATCAATGCCCGGAACATAGGTGGTGTCGTCGTCCAACGCCTCCTCCCAGGTCATGAGCGGTGGCCGTGGGTCCACCAGGTTTCGCAGGCTTTCCTCCTCTTCCTCCCGCGCCCAACCCTCCAGCACCCTGGCCCGCTGGCGGCTCACCCGGAACCAGGCCACAATGGTCAGCACGGAAATGGGCGCGAAGAAGGACCCGGAAGCCACCGCCCCGACGAGTACCACCAGCCACAGGGACCGGGTATAGCCCCGCATCATTTCCCGGACGTCCAATCCGCCGTGTTCGCGCAGTGCGTCGGGGAAAGGCATGATGCGCGTGGCCAGCACCACCTGCCAGAACCGGTCCGGTCCGAGCCGCTTGTAGAGGTGCCGCGTGAGCGACAGCGCCTGGGCGTAGGCGTCGCCGAACTCCATCTCCTGGCCGGGATTCACGAAGGCCCGGTCCAGGTCCTTGTATTCAATCATCCTGTTCTCGAAGAACATAACCGCCATGGTCATGGGCGTGGCAAACTGATATTCCTTGGCCATGAACATGGCCAGCCCCTCGTTGAGCCAGCGCGGCAGAAAGACGTCCTTCGTGTTGCGCGCCAGCAGCACGTGGACCAGTTCATGCCGCAGCGTGTCCAAGAAATTGGCGCGCGCGCCCCGCAGTCGCGGCGATTTCACCGTGATGAGCCCCCGCTCCGGATCAGCCACACCACTCACCTGCCCCGGCATGAACCCCGGCGCGCGGCTGTGAAAGGAGGCCACGTTTGGTGCAATGAACACATGCACCGGCTGGTCGCCCAGCGGCAGCCGCGGCGCGAACTCCGCCGCCGCGGCCTTTAACTCCCGCATGGCCCGCTGCGCGGCATCCTGATCCTCCGCGGCGTACTCAACGAGCAGCGGGCCGTCCTGAAGCGTTGCGGCAGGGGCGGACCAGGCGGGAATCAGCGCGGCAAAGGCCAGAAGGATGGCAGAAAATCTTCTCATACCGGGATCATACCCCACCGGCACACAGACGGGCACGAAACGGGTTCATGTACTCCACTTGCCGGGCAGCGGGCCGTTGCGTGCGCCGGACCACTTCGGGTCGAAGAACCGGATCAGCCGCTCCGTGGCGCCGTAGGGGCGCGGGTCCACATGTTTCGGCAGGCGGTCGTAGATGGCGTAGACGCGCTGCCAGTACTGCTTCGTGAGCGCGTCGAAGTCTGGTGCATCACCGCTAAGATCGCGGAAGAGGTCAAAGAAGAACAGCAATTCCTTCCGGTATTCTTCGGGGCTGGGGTTGAAGGGCACGGTGTTGTCGGCCTTGCCTTCGAGCGCGCGGAGCAGATCCGCGCCCTCCTTCATCCGCGCGTGATACTCCCGCCGCGGCACATCTATCCTGTTGTAGTTGCCCCAGTCGGGGATGATCTCGAACAGTGGCAGGAGTTCGTTGAGCTTCTCCCCCTCGGCACCGAAAAGCCGCCGGTAGAACTTGCGCGTGAGCGCCGCCGGGTCCGCGTCCGGATGCATGAAGGACTGGGCCGACTGGTACAGCGAAAGCTGGTTGAGCAGCGGGCTCATGGTGAAGCAGATGCCGCCACTGTAGGGCGCGGCCTCCTGTTCGCGTTTGCGCTGCGCAAACAGGCGTTCGAACCGGTAATGCGGTGCAACCGCGTTTTCCCCCTCGGTCAGGCTGAAGTCCCAGGTGAGCACGCGGTGGGTCTTCGCAATTTCACGCGCCCAGGGCCGCGCGTCCATTTCGCCGGTTCCCTGGTCCGGGTTGCCGTCGGGATTGAACGCGAGGTTGATGGAGACCGACGTGTCCTTCGGGAAATCGGGCAGGCGCTTGAGAAAGTACGTCATGGCCTCATCGGCGCGTTTCTTGTCGAACTTCCACGCCGTGCCCTGGATGGACTGGATGAACTCGCCCTTCCATCCGGGTGGCCCCTCGATGGTGCCCCAGCCCCAGAAGGGCGTGCCCCAGGTGCCGATCTCGATTTCCGCCTGCGGCTGGTTCTTCTTCACCACCTCGGCAATCTTGAGCGCGCCGTCAATGAAGGTGTTTGCGGTGCATCCATTGCGTGAACAGCCGCCCGGGTCGCCGGGGAAAATGCCGACCACGCCCAGTCCCGGCAGCCGTTTGGTCCATCGGTCCCACAGCATCACCACCTCGTCCCATTCCTCCGGGACATTGGGACAGTGCGTGTGCCAGTCGTCGCCGATGGTGGTGAGCGCCGCGAGCAATTTTACCCCCACGCCCTTTTCGTGACCGTGTGCGATGACGGCGTTCATCTGTTTGGCGAAGGCCTCGCCGAAAGGCTGCTCCAGCCCGGCGCGGCTGAACAGGCGCGGCACGAGCCAAAACTCGAAATGCGTGAATCCGAAATCGCCGATCATGTCAATGAACCGGAACCACGCCTCATCGCTCCACCGGTACGGCAGGTCGGGATAGAACATGTTCGGATTGAACGCGTTGAGCAGATGCTCGGCGAAGTTGTTGTAGCAGCTTCGCCGCTGCGCCGCGGCGGGTGCCGGGGTCGCGGTGGGGCCGTCCTGCGCGAAGGCCGCGCGCGGCCGCGCCCGCCAGAAAATGCCTGCGTGTGACCGGTTTCATGGCTCCATCATACCCAAGACCGTGCAAGAATAGAAGCCCCGGCGAAATGCCCGGAACGCCGGGTGTGTTATTCTGTCACGGGACCGGCGCCGCGGGGGCTGACCCTGCGGCGGCGGGTGTCCGCAACAAAGCGCAACATCATGTTGCGGGAGGAGACGTCATGTTCTGCCCAAAATGTAGCTCGGAATTTGAGGCGGGCTACACCCGCTGCGACGCGTGCGACGCAGACCTCGTTGAATCGCTTTCGTCGGACGAGGAGGAATACACGGATCTCGTGACGGTATTCGAGGGCGAGGAGGGCCCGGCGGAACTCGTCCGGGCCAAGTTGGAGAGCTGCGGCATTGACGCCTGGGTGCAGACCGTACTGGCCGGCCTCCTGCTTCACGGCGTTGGGCCGTGTACGGTGCAGGTGCACGCCGAGGACGCGGAGGCGGCCTGCCGGGCGCTGGCGGATGTGGCGGCGGTGGAGGATGATGTGGTGGTGGATTCCGGGGAGGATCCCGGCAACGAGGCCTGAGCGGCACGGCGGCTTTGCGACGGGCAATGCGGGACAGGCGCCCCAGCCTGTCGTTGACCCCGCCGCCAATGGAAGGCCGGGGCAGGCGTCCCGCATCCGCAGTCATTCAAGAGCGGAGACGAAGGATTGAATGACCCCATGAAGGCTGAAGGACATTCGATGGGCATGCTGGCCCGCCGGGTGGCGCCGGCATTTGGATTGGCGGTGTTCCTTCTTGCGGCGTATGCGATGCACCGCGTCTTTCGTGACTACCACTACCACGAACTGCGTGACGCATTTCAGGAGGTCGCCCTGTCCCGCGTTCTGCTCGCCGCCTGTCTCGCCGCAGGCAGCTATTTCATGCTCACGCTGTATGACGTGCTCGGGTTCCGCTATGCGGGGGTGTCGCTGCCGTACAGAAGGCTTGCGCTGGCTTCATTCATCGGCTATGCGCTGAGCAACAATGTCGGCCATTCCGAACTCAGCGGCGGCGCGGTGCGCTACCGGCTGTACTCGGCCTGGGGCGTGGACCCGGTCGGCATCGTCCGCGTTGTCACGTTCTGCACGATGACGGGATTGCTGGGTCTTGCCACCATGGGTGGTTTGGCCAGCCTGCTTGAGCCGGCCGGCGCGCTGCCCGCCCTGTTTCCCGCGCACCTGCACATTCCCCTGGGTCTGGCGCTGCTTGCGTTCTCCTCAGGTTATCTGCTGCTAAGCGCGCTGGGATGGGGCGTGGTCCGCTGGCGCACACATGAGCTGGCCCTGCCCGACGGACGTCTGGCCCTTGCGCAAATATTGATTGGCGCGGTGGACCTGACGCTGACGAGCGCGGTCTTCTACACGCTGCTCCATCTCGACAAGCCGCTGGGTTTTGTGTCTTTTGCGGGTTTCTTCATGATTGCCGTCATCGCGGGGCTGGTCAGCCAGGTGCCGGGCGGGCTGGGCGTGTTTGAGACCGTCATCGTGGCGTTTCTGTCGCCCTACGTGTCGGGCCCGCATCTCCTCAGTGCGATGCTCCTCTACCGCGCGGTCTACTATCTCGTTCCCCTGTTTATCGCCTGCATGCTGCTTGGCGGCCATGAGCTGCTCACCCGCCGCGCGGTCCTGGGCCGGTTTCCGGCCTTGCTTCGCAATCTGTCCCCTGTCATCCCCAGCGTGTTTGCCGTCAGCACCATGGTCGGCGGCGCCATTCTGCTCTTCTCGGGTGCCACGCCTCCGGCGCACAACCGCATCACCCTGCTGCAGGGTCTCGTGCCGCTCCCCATGGTGGAGCTTTCACACTTTCTGGCAAGCCTTGTCGGCGTGGCGCTGCTGTTTCTGGGTCGCGGCCTGCAACGCCGGCTGGATGCCGCCTATTGGCTGACCGTCCTTTTGCTGGCCGCGGGCGCGGTGCTGTCCCTGCTCAAGGGGCTGGACTTCGAGGAGGCGGCGGTGCTGGGCATGATGCTGGCCGCGCTGCTTCCCTGCCGCCGGGAGTTTCAACGCCATTCATCCCTGTTCGCGCCGCGCTTTGGGCTGGGCTGGGTGGGGGCCATCGCCGTCATTGCGGCCAGCACGGCATGGCTGCTTGTCTTCGCACACAGGCACGTCGAGTACTCCTCGGAACTGTGGTGGCAGTTTGCCTTTTCCGAGGGCGCGCCGCGGGCGCTGCGCGCTTCCGTCGGGGCCGGTGTCCTGCTGGCGGGCCTTTCCCTGGCCAGGCTGCTGCGTCCGGCGACGGCGATTCCGGACAGCGGGCCGCCGGACTGGGACCGGATTGCCGAGGCGGAGAAGTGCTCGGGCAGCACCGCCGCCCTGCTCGCCTACCTGGGCGACAAGCGGTTCCTGTTCCATGAAACACGGCCCGCCTTCATCATGTACGGCCTGTCCGGCGGCTGTGCTGTGGCAATGGGCGATCCCGTGGGTGACCCTGCGGCGGCGCGCGATCTGGTCTGGGATTTTCGCGACCTGTGCGACCGCACCGGGCTAATGACCGTCTTCTACCAGGTGCGCCCGGAAACCCTGCATCTGTACGCGGACATAGGCCTGTCCCTGGGCAAGTTCGGCGAGGAGGCGATGGTGGACCTGCACACCTGGTCGCTCGACGGCGCATCGCACAGGAACGAGCGCAACCTGCTGCACCGGATGGAGCGCGACTCGGTGACTTTTGAGATCAAGGAACGCGATAACGTGCCGGCGATCCTCGGCGAACTTCGGCAGGTGTCGGACCAATGGCTTGAGGAAAAGAAGAGCCGGGAGAAGGCTTTCTCGCTCGGGTACTTCGACGAGACCTATCTATGCCGGTGCCGCCAGGCGGTTCTGCGCCGCGACGGGCGCATCGTGGCCTTCGCAAACATACTCGAGTCCGGTGACGGCACGGAATTGAGCGTGGATCTGATGCGCCACCGCACCGACGCCCCCGAGGGGGCCATGGAGGCGCTCTTCCTACACCTGATAGGCTGGGGTGCGCAGCACGGATTCGCACGGTTCAACCTGGGAATGGCACCGCTGTCGGGCATTGAAGGCGGACAGACCGCCCCGCTCTGGAACCGGTTCGCCTCCATGCTCTATGAACACGGCGGGCGTTTCTACAATTTTCAGGGGTTGCGCCTGTACAAGGACAAGTTCCATCCGCAATGGGAACCCCGGTACATTGCCTCGCCGGGCGGCATCAGCATGGCCCAGGTGCTGGCAGGCATCGCAGCGCTGGTGAATCGCGGCGTGAGCGGCGCGGTCATGAGATGACACCGGACACCGCTCCGCCACTGCAAAAGTGGCGCGGCATGGCGCGTGGCTGCAACAAGCCCGCCTTAATGAATGTCCTCCAATGACTTTGTCACCAACGAGGATGCGATGCGGAGTGCCTTGAGCCTGTTCTTCGCAAGTGTCCACTGCGAAGTTCCCTGAGCCAAATGTTCCTTCGCCTTTTCGATCTTGTGAACAAGAGAGGATATGGTTCTCAGGGCCTCTTCCAAATCTTCTTTCGTGGGTTCGTCCATAAGGATGTCTCTTCGCGTATTGCGAACCTGTGTTGAGCGGCAAGGTCGAAAGTCGGCGTGTGCGGACCTATCGTGACGGCGGACTGGGCGGACGCCTGCGTCGGACCGGCCGACTGTACACGAGCCGCCAACCCAGCAATCCCAGACCGCCCAGCAGCACCATCAAAGCCGCCACCGCCGCAATCAAGGTCTTGGCTGACCCTTCCAGAGCGGTTGGTGCGGGCGGTTGCGCGGCAGAGCCGGAGGACGATGCGTCGGCCGGGTTCGGCTGTTCCTCCCCCTCCATCCCGGCGGAGTCGAGCATTTCTTTCGGCACGGGCGCGCGGTGTTGCGTTGGGGCGGGGGATGCCGTCGGGGCTTGGGGCGATGCGGGGGCAGACTTGGCCGTGCCAGCCTTCGTCTCAGACTTGTCCTCGGTCTTTTCCGGAGAATGCGGACGGAATGGGGAAAGGTCCGGCAGTTTCATTCTTTTTAACGCCGCCTCCGCTTCCCCCTCGGCGGCTGTCGGCATGGGGAACTGGGAAGTCTCGGCTTGGTTTCCCGGATTGCTGCCAACGGATGCGGCAATGGGGTTGGAATTCTCGCGGCCTGAGGAACCCGGCTCGCGGAGCGGCCCCACCGCGCCCGCCGCAGCAGTCTTTCCGGAAGTCGGGGCGCTTCCGTCCTTTACCACGACGGTGCGCGAGACAGCGACGTGCTGGCCGTCATCAGTCGAGACCCTGTAGGTGAGCCCATATTCACCGGCGCGGCTGGTGTCCACCGTGCCGCCGATCACCACCTTCCCGGAAATGTCCTGGTCTTTCCCGTCCAGTGCCGTGTAGCCCGGCTCCTGCCACGTGTCGCCCACGTTGAGCGCGGCCGGATTGTCACCCTTCAGCGTAATCGTGGGCGCTTTCGCGTCTGGTCCCCGCACTTCGGTCATAACCGGCGCGGCATAATGCGCGCCGCCCATCTCGCGGTATTCGAGCGCGCCGTGGATCTCCTTCACGCCGCCGTCCCCCTCCGGCGGGGTGGCCGTGTAGGTGAAGGTATACGGAAACGGCGGCACGGTGATCCAGGCGAATTCCAGCAGTCCGGCCGCGCCGGGCGCCGGCGACACGTCGGGCGGGGCCCCGTTCGCTCCTGCCACGGCCTCCAGTTTCCACCCGGGCGGAAGCGTTTCGCGCAGTCCCATCGCCGTGATCTGTCCCGCCGCCGCCGCGCTGATGGTCACGGCCACCTCAAAAGGCTGGCCGGGGGCAAAGGTCTCCGCATGCTGGCGCATCATGGCCAACCCCAGCGGATTCGTCTCCGCGGCGGGTTGCGCGCCGTCCTGCGCGAACAGGGCCAGCGGCGCCAGCACGGCAAACAGCACCGTCATTCCCGCCGTCTTTATCAACCGTATCTTCGGTCCTTGCATAAACCGCCACTCCACAGCGCCTGTTCCCGAACCGGACACGGGCAGACGCCGCGCCCACACGGGAAACGCAAAGAACAGTATGATGGACGACAGCGCCCGCCTGCAATCATGCAGGCGGGCGCTGTGCCAAAAGCGTGCGTTCGCGGTTTCCCCGGTTTATCCGGCGTAGAAGCCGCCGTCCACGACCAGTTCCGAACCGTTGCAGAAGGTGGACTCGTCGCTGGCGAGATACAGCGCGGCATAGGCAATGTCGCTTGCGACACCCAGGCGGCGGATCGGGATTTCGGCGGCGATGGCCTTCTTCTTTTCCTCGTTGAGGTAGGGGGCCTGCAGCGGCGTGTCAATCATGCCGGGGTGGATGATGTTGGTGCGGATGTTGTCCGGGCCGAACTGGATGGCCAGCGACTTGGTCAGCGCGATGAGCGCGCCTTTGGCGCAGGTGTAGGAGTCCTGCGCCATGGTGAAGCCGACCAGGCCTGAGATCGAGCCGATAAGGATGATCGAGCCGCCGCCGCTCTTCTTGAGCGCCGGAATGCCGTGCTTGGTCAGGAAGAAGGGGCCCTTCAGGTTGATCGCCTGCATGCGGTCCCAGTTCTCTTCCGTCGTGTCCACCACGGACAGATCGAGCTTCTTGTTGAGCACGCCCGCGTTCGCGTAAAGGATGTCCATCTTGCCGAACTTGGCCACGCCCGCGTCAATCGCGCCCTTCACGTCGGCTTCCTTGCTCACGTCGCCCACGACAACCAGCGCCTCGCCGCCGTCCGCCGCGATAAGCGCCGCGGTCTCATTGGCCGCTGCCTCGTTGATGTCAAACACCACGACCTTCGCACCCTCGCGCGCAAAGATGACCGACGCCTCGCGGCCCATGCCCATGCCCGCCCCGGTGATGATGGCAACCTTGTCCTTCAAACGCATGACTCATGTCTCCTGTGTTGGTGTTGCGGAAAATTCCAGAAAAGCATGGCCTATTCTAGCAGACCGCGCCGGGGCGTTTCCCCATGGCGCTGTGGGTTCGGGGCGGAAAGCCGTCGATCACGTTCCCGGATTGGACCTGTTGTGCATCCGGGCGGATGGGCAGCAGATGAGATCGGGCACAACAGCAATACTGCCGCCCCGACTTGGGCAAGTGCCGCCCGCGCGTTCCCTTGACAAGCCACTGTATATTTGGTATATATACACTATATGGTGCCCCCGCAGCCACAGCGATTCATCATCCCGCCGATTTCGAGCGCCGCGCCCGGTCCGCTCTACCAGCAGATCATGGACGGGATCAAACGGGAGATCAGCGAGGGCCGTTTGCGGCCCGGTGCCGCCCTTCCGTCCTTCCGCGCGCTGGCCGAAGACCTGATGGTGAGCCTGATCACCGTGAAGCGCGCCTATGAGGATCTGGAGCGGGAAGGGATCATCCACTGCAAGCAGGGACTCGGCACCTTCGTCTCCGAGAGGGGGGCCGAGCGCAGCCGGCAGGCCAAGCGCGAGCGTGCCCGCCTGCTGCTGGGACAGGCGCTGCGCGAAAGCATCGAATCCGGCGCCAGCAAAGCCGAAATTATGAAGATGGTCAGGGAAATGCTCGAACACCAGGAGGAAGACTGAACCATGGCCGAAAACACGCTCACCATCCGCGGACTGCAAAAGCACTTCGCCCAGTTCGACCAGATCGGAAGAGCGTCGTGTAGGGAAAGAGTGTAGATCTCGGTG
>CALDSM010000904.1 GCA_937923585.1 uncultured bacterium | reverse complement strand
GAAGGCGCCCCGGAGTGTCGTAGTTGGCGGACCAGGCAATCGCGCTCCGTTCACCGATCATCTTTCGCGCCGCCTCGCTCGCGGTGAACGGGGCCGTGAAGAGGTTTGCCAAACCGTCTACACGCACGGCGGTTCCGGGAAGAATGGTGGCTTCAGCGTACAGCAGCGGTGCTGACATGCTTGACGCGACAAGCCCAACATCAAGTTTCGAGGCATCCCCCGTCAGCGATACGGAGATGTCTGCGGGGAGATACATTTCCGTCCCCTCCTCGCGGCAGGCAAGAAGGCTGAGGTCGGCATGATTTGCGTGCAGGGAGACGGTGAACCGCTTCTCAGGAAGCAGGGCGGTTCCCGCACCCTGAATCATTCCCCTCGCGCTGGACGCGGCGAAGTCAAGGATGTCCAGGCGTCCCGCTTTGCTCAGCAGCGCCTCCAGGGAAACGTGCGCGTCCGGGCCCAGAAAGCGCTCCAATGCCTGGAGGCGCCGCGACTGGGCTATGTTCGTGTCCAACGAGCAGGCAATGACCGTGGGAAACTCCCCCGAGCTTTGCACCTTGCCGTCGAGGAGGTTCACTCCAGAGGCGGCGGCCCTGAGTGTCCCGCGCCAATCCTGTCGCGGACCGCTTCCCGCCAAGTCCAAAACGACCGATGAATCCAGGCCGAGCCACAGGGGCAGGATTTGCGCGTCGTCGAGATGCGCATGGAAGACGGGTGCCTCACTTCCCTGGGCATAGGACAAGTCCAACGTTCCGGCGATGCCGTCGGTGCGCCTGCCGGACAGTTCAATCCGTTCTTCCCCCGGCGCGTCGGCGCGTGTTATCCGACCGCTGACGGTGAGGGCAACGGGACGGCCCAGCACTGCGGGGTCAATCACAAGTTTTTCGACGGACACGGCATCAACCGCGGGATAGCGGCTCAGACCTGGTATCTTCGGAACCCGCCAGCGTTTTTCCCGGACCGGCGGTCGCATCCAATGCACCTCCTCGCCGGTCAGACTGGCAAAGCACATTTGACCCCGCAGCCACTTCCGCAGATCTGCGCGAAGGGCGACGTTCTCCACTGCCAGCCACGGTCCGGCCCGGTCAAGGAGTTCCATTCGGGTGACATCGAGGCGGAGGGGAAGCATCCCCGATATGCCGGTGACGTGCAGAGAAAAGGGGGTAAATGCGGCCACGGCGGCCGATGCCGTCCTGGCACACAACCACAACCCGGGCGGGGTGGCAAGGAGCAGCAGTATTAGTGCCAGAAGAACGGTGCAGCACTTGAGCAGAATGATCAGGCGGCGGCGAAGACGCCGCGAATCCGGCCGCGCGGACATCCTAGAAAGCCTGTCCGACGCTGATATAGAACTGGACCGCCGAATCAACATGACTGCGCGGATTCAGCGGTGCGGCAATGTCGAACCGGACCGGCCCAATCGGCGTGAAATAGCGCACACCGATGCCGCCGCCCCAGAAGAGGCGTTGGGAGAAGTCCGGCAGTTCCGTGGAGAAGGCCGCGCCGCCATCCACAAAGGCGGCAATACCGATGCGTTCCGTGATCTTTTTGCGCATTTCCAGGGTCCACTCGGCCGCGGAACGGCCGCCCACGGGATCGTCGTCCGTGTCGAGCGCGCCGGCCTTCTGATAGCCGAACCCTCGAATCGAGCCCCCGCCGCCGGCGTAGAACCGTATATCCGCCGGTATGCCACGAAGTTCTTCACCCGCGATTGTGCCCAGCTTGAGCCGTCCCGCAAGCACCCAGTCGTCGTCCGCAAGGGCATGCATGCCGGTGACCGTCCAGTCACTCTTGAGGAACATGCTTCCCGACCCGGTCAAATCCGCGTAGGGTTCCTCGCGGAGCAGCACACGAAAGCCGGAAGTGGGGTTGACAGGGTCGTCGCGCATATCCCACACCGTCTGGAAGGGGATGGATCCCAGCAGGAAGCCCTCGAAACCCCGCTGCTGTCTGACACGGCTGTACCGGACGGACAGGCCCGCGCCGGCGTTGAAGGTTTCCCCAAACCTGCGTTCCAGCCAAACCGTTCCGTCCATCGCACGGCTGTCGTAGGCATCCGGCGTGTCGTTTGACGCTTTCAGTCCCAGGGAAAGGGTTTGGTCCGGAATCAGGAATCGGGGCATCTCATACTTCGCGGAAAGCCCCTGCTGGATGGCGGACAGGTCTCCCACCAACTCCAGGCGGTGTCCGACACCGTCAAGGTTTCTGTGTTCCCAAAGGGCGTGTGCGCCGGGTCCCTCCTCCGTCCGATACTGAACGCCGAGTGCGATGGAGCGGGGCTTCCGTTCCGTGACGCGCACATGAACGCACGCCTCTCCCGCTGTTGCGCCGGGCTGCGGTTCCACGGTCACCAAGGAGAACAGATTCGTCTTGAGAAGCCGTTTCTTTGCCCTCTCGACGAGTGTCTGCGTGTACGCATCGCCCTCTTTCCACGGCAGTTCGGCGAGTACAACGCTTTCTGCCACCTGTTCGAGTCCTTCACAGGTGGCCGGTCCGAAACGGCACGCATCCCCCGGTGTAATCGCGTAATCCACATGAACCGTATGTGCGGCGTGGTCCACGAGGACCTTTCTGTCCGTAATCCTGGCAAACGGATGCCCGGCGTCGCGCAATTGTGAAAGTATCCCCTTCTCGCCGTCCACAACATCCTGCGAACGGGCCGGGGTGCCGGTACGCACGCGCAGTTTTTGTCGCATGCCGTCCACAACGTTGGGTGCCACGGGGGATTCAAAGGTGAGTCCGGGACTGTCGAAGGTGTATTGCTCGCCCTTCTCGATGGCGAATCGTACAAATCGCCCTTCCGTGTCCGTGCCGATGCCGGGTCTTACGGTCGAATCGTGAAATCCGGCCGCACGCAGCGTGTCCAGCAACGCGGCGCAGTCATTTTCGGCCCTTCTGAGCAGCCATGCGTCCGTGAAATTCTCCGCATCGGCCATGCGTGCCAGGGACGAAGCGGCGCGCAGTTCGCCCAACAATGCGGCATCCTCAACCCCTTCAAAGCGGACCCAGCCGGATGCCCCCGATGCGGTGGAAGCCGGGAAATACAGCAATACGCAAAGAAGGCTGTGCGTGGCGCACAACCTCAATCTCCCATTGCCCAAAGAAGAACGCTTTCTTTCCGGCAACTTCTTCCACCATTCAGCGGGAGTCATAGATGCTCCAATGCGGATATTATACACAATCTGGTGTTGCGCAACCCAAGCGCGCACATCATATTGTGTGGGCGTCGGGGGGGCGGCTGGCAGCGCACAGTGGTTCGCGCGAAAGCACCAGAATAGAAAACGAATTAACCGTTACGTTCATTCACCGCCGCTCTTCACCTATTTAGGCAATGTGGCTCGGACAGTTTCTGGGGATTCTGCTGCATTGCAGCATGTGTGCCGTTGTGCTATATTCAGACCATCGTTGTGGAGGTTGCCATGACGCTGAGTGGGAAATGCGGCGTTTGAGGCCAAGCCCGTTTTTGGGGCCGCTCATGTACCAAAAAGTGCGCCAACGCGCTTCCGGCATCATGCTTGGGCGGGACAGTTGGCTTCGGATTGCTGCATGGGGGACTGTTCGGTTATGGTAGTCCACCTCCGTCGGCAGGGTCTAGGAGTACGCAGGTACGCCCAAGGGCGCGCGGACAAGGGCATGGAGTTGCTACGATATGGTGATGCGCAAGCGAGGGTCCGTTCTTGTGGTGGACGACGCTCCGATGAATCTGGACGTCCTGAGCCATTCCCTTTCCGACAGTTTTGAGGTCATCACCGCCGACAACGGTGAAGCCGCCCTGGATCTTGCCGCCGAGAATCTTCCGGACATTATCGTTCTGGACATCCGCATGCCCGGAATGGACGGCTATGAAGTTTGCCGTCAGCTCAAGCGTTCACCCATTACCCGGGGCATTCCCGTCATCTTCCTGACAGCCATGCTGGAAGAGGCCGATGAGGCCTACGGACTGGCCCTGGGCGCCGTGGACTACATCACCAAGCCGGTAAGCCCGGCGCTGGTGAAGGCCAGAGTGAAAAACCACATCGAGCTGAAGCGGCGCAGTGACAGGCTCGCCGAACTGGTGGACGAGCGCACACGCGAACTGGCGCGGACGCATGAGGCCACCATTGAAAGTCTGGGTATCCTGGCTGAATGCCGGGAACCCGAGGGGAGCGGACACATCCGGCGGACCCGCCTCTATCTCTCCCGCCTCGGGCAGCGTCTTGTGGAGAAAGGACAGTACACCCCGCCCCTTGACGAGAACCTGATTGTGCAGTACTGCAAGTCGGCGCCGCTGCACGATCTCGGGAAGGTCGGCGTTCCCGATGTTATCCTGCGCAAGGAGGGTCCCCTGACGAGAGAAGAATTCGAGGTCATGAAGACGCACACCACCATCGGCCAGACTTCCATCGCCGCGGCGGAGCGGCGTTTGGGTTCGGATTCCTTTCTGCGCTTTGCCCGCGACATTGCACTGTCGCATCACGAACGGTGGGATGGCACCGGCTATCCCCAGGGGCTCGCGGGGGAGGGCATACCTCTGTGCGCCCGGTTGATGGCCGTGGCGGACGTCTATGACGCGCTTGTCAGCCGCAGGGTCTACAAGTCGCCCTATCCCCACTCGAAGGCGGTGGCAATTCTGGAGGAAAACCGGGGAACGGCGTTTGACCCGATCATGATAGACGCCTTTCTCGATGTGAGGGAGGATTTTCGCGATATCGCCCTCGAACACGCCGATTCGGATGAGGAGCGCGCCGCGCTCGCAAAGTGAGGGTTTTCGCCATGTGGCCCGCATGCGGCAGGACCGGTTCTGCCGTTGCGCGTCCAGGAAGCCGGGGAAGAAACGTGTCTGCGACGGCGTCTGCGTTTGACTTGTTTCCGCCGCGCAACCCATACTATGTGCCCGGTGGAAACCGGTGCATGGACGTTGACCGGACTGATTTGGCAGATTATGCATTCGCTTGGGGACCTGAGAGTAGGGCGTCAATGCACGCCAGGGTCGCGGCGAAGGCGGGAGATGAACGGCTATGGCAGTACGGGTAATCTATCTGGTGAGGCACGCGCAGCATGACCAGGACAACCCCACCGGGTCCGAACTCGGCGGGGGGCTGACGCCGCTGGGAGTCAAGCAGGCCGAGCTCACCGCCAAAGTGCTTGCACAGAAGCCCGTTTCGTCCATCCATTGCAGTTCCCTCAACCGGGCCGAGGAAACGGCGCGCATTGTCGCGCGGGAGTTTCCCAGCCTGGTGATACAGCCCACCGACCTGCTCTGGGAATGCATTCCCTCGATGACCTCGAAACTGCACGTGGAGATGCCGCACTACACGGCGCAGCAGGTGGCCCAGGACCGGCAGCGCGCCGAGGTGGCTTTCCGGAAGTACTTCAAGGTTGCCAAGCGCGTGGACAAGCACGATGTCATCGTCTGCCACGGCAATATTATCCGCTATTTCCTGACGCAGATTCTGAAGGCGGAACAGGGAAGCTGGGTGCGCTTCGACATCTGCAACTGCGGCATCACGCAGGTGCTGGTTCAGGCCGAGGGTGACATGGCCATCATGTGCCACAACGACTGGTCGCATCTGCCCAGGGAAATGCGGACATCCACGCTGCGCAGCGCCTGACGGACGGGGAGGTGCAGTGTCGCCCTTTCAGGGCTCAGACGAAGGATGATGCTTCGAACCCGGGGCTTGCGCCCCGGGCTTTCTTATGCTGCGCGTTTGGCGCTCCGGCCAAGGACCGCATACAGGCTCATCGGCTGTCCATTGTCAACCAGTGTGGTGAGTCTTCCTGACGGCATCTCATCTTGACGCGAGAATGCCGCGAAAAGCAGGTACAGACACGCCTTTCAAACTGCCGAAAGGCGAGTCAGTCCCCGTTTTTCGCCTGGTCTTCTTTGTTTAAGTGGCATCAATTGTGACTCACTACACTAGAAAAGCGTTTCCTGTCCGCCCTCAACCGGCGGCTTGACGCCAAAATGCCGGTACGCGAGGTGTGTTGCCATGCGGCCGCTGGAGGTGCGCTTCAGAAAGCCAATCTGAATCAGGTAGGGCTCATGCACCTCTTCCAAAGTCTGCCGCTCTTCGCCCACGGCCACGGAGAGGGAGGAAAGCCCGACCGGGCCGCCGTTGAATTTCTGAATCAGCGTGAGCACGATGGCCCGGTCCATGTCGTCCAGGCCAAGGTCGTCAATGCGGAGCAGTTTCAACGCGGCGTCGGCGGCGTTGCGCGTGATCACGCCGTCGCGCTTCACCTGCGCAAAGTCGCGCACCCGCCGCAGGAGACGGTTCGCCACGCGCGCCGTGCCGCGTGACCGCGCCGCTATTTCCAGCGCGCCGTCGTCCGCAATGGGAACCCCCAGAATGCGGGCGGAGCGCGAGACGATGCACTCCAGTTCCTCCGGCCGGTACAGGTCAAAGCGGCACACATCGCCGAAGCGCGCCCGCAGCGGCGGCGTGAGCAGTCCGGCGCGGGTGGTTGCGCCTATCAGCGTGAACGGCTTGAGGCCGATCTTCATGGACCGTGCGGTGGGACCGCGCCCGAGCATGATGTCCACCTCAAAATCCTCCATTGCCGAGTACAGCGTTTCCTCGACGGCATGGTTGAGGCGGTGAATCTCGTCAATAAAGAGAACGTCGAATTCCTCCAGGCTGGTCAGGATGGCGGACAGGTCCGCCTGCCGTTCGATGACCGGCCCGGAAGACTGTTTGATGTCCACGCCCAATTCGTTCGCGATGATGCGCGCCAGTGTTGTCTTTCCCAAACCCGGAGGGCCGCTCAGCAGCAGATGGTCCAGCGGTTCGCGCCGCTGCTTGGTGGCCGTTATGGCGATGCGGAGCTTCTCCTTGATCGGTTCCTGGCCAGGGAAATCGTCCAGCCGCTGCGGCCTAATCTGGTCGTCCAGTATGCGGTCGTCTTCCATCGGCGCGGGGTTGAGTATCTCATCCTTGGACATGGCCTACTTCCTTGCCAGCGAGCGCAGCGCGGTTCGGACCACCTCCTCGTCCTTCGCCTGCGGTCCCAGTTCGGCCCGCGCCGCCGTCACCGCCTTCTTTGCCTCGGGGGCCGTGCAGCCGAGCGAGAGGAGCGCCTCATAGGCGTCGTCGCCCGCCAGCGAAACCGTTTCGGCGCCGGAATCGCCCAGGATGGCGCTCAATTCGGGGCTCTGGCCGAGTTTCGTCTTTGTCTCCAGCACGATGCGCTGCGCCATCTTCTTGCCCACGCCCGGCGCGCGGGTGAACGCCGTGACATCGTTGGACTGTATGGCCGCGGCAAAGGTCGAGGAGATCGGAAGAGCACACGTCTGAACTCCAGTCACGATCAGCTCTCGTATGC
>CALDSM010000903.1 GCA_937923585.1 uncultured bacterium | reverse complement strand
GACTGACTCGCCTTTCGGCAGTTTGAAAGGCGTGTCTGTACCCGCTTTTCGCGGCATTCTCGCGTCGAAACGGAGATGCCACCAGGATGGCTCACTGCACTAGCAGTCCGCGTCGCCCGGGGGAACATGTCCGGGCCGGGTGACGTCCACGATATGGTTTTGCTCGTCCACCAGCACCACGGTGGGGCGAAAGCCTTTCGCCTCCGCCGCGTCCATCTGGGCGTAGGTGATGGCGATGACAAGGTCGCCCGGCGCGCCCATCCGCGCCGCCGCGCCGTTGAGGCATATTGTGCCCGCGCCGCGTTCGCCTTCAATCAAATAAGTCGTGAAACGCGCGCCCGTGTTGATGTTCAGCACATGCACCTGCTCGTAGGGCAGCATGCCCGCCGCCTCCAGCAGCACGGGGTCCACCGTCAGGCTTCCGGCATAGTGGAGGTCGGCCTGGGTGACCGTGGCCCGGTGAATCTTGCTCTTGAATATGGTCAGCATCATGTGTGGGAACCTCCATTTCCGGCGGGATCATACTTGATGTTGTCAATCAGCCGCGCAGACTCCAGCACAGCGGCAACGGCAAGGAGCACGGGCCGCTCCACCCGCTCCACCGGCCGCATGGTTTCAGCGTCAACCAGTTCCACATAGTCTGTCTTCACGCCGCACATGCCCTCGCGCACGGCCGCCTTCACCACCGCCGTGTCGCGCTCGCCGCCCCGCATCATTTCCAGCGCGGCAAACAGCGAACGCGACAGGCACAGCGCGCGGACCCGCTCCTCGGCGCTCAGGTACCGGTTGCGCGAACTCATCGCAAGACCGTCGGCTTCGCGCACAATCGGCATCTCGACAATCTCGACGGCCATGTCGAGATCCCGGACCATGCGCTTGATCACCGCGCACTGCTGTGCGTCCTTCTGGCCAAAATAGGCCCGGTCGGACTCAACCGCGTTGAACAGCTTGGTGACCACCGTGGCCACGCCGCGAAAGAAATGCGGGCGGCTGCCGCCGCACAATCCCTCGCTCACGCCGCCGACTGTAACAAATGTCGAGTAGTCCTCGGCATACATCGTTTTCGCAGTCGGCGCGTAAACCGCCACCACGCCCGCCGCTTCGCACATCGCCACGTCCTGGTCAAAGGTGCGCGGATATTGGTTGAAGTCCTCGTGCGGCGCAAACTGGGTCGGGTTCACAAAGATGCTCGCCACGGCAACGCCGTTCTCCCGCGCGGCCGCGCGCATGAGGCTCAGATGGCCCTCGTGCAGCGCGCCCATCGTGGGCACGAAACCGATGGTCTTCCCCGCGCGGCGCTGTTCGCGGCACCACGCGCGCATGTCTGCGGCATTGTCCAGAATAATCATTCGTACCCGTGCTCCGCGGCGGGATAGGCCCCCTCCTTCACATCCTTCACATAGGCGGCAAACGCCTCCGCCATCGCGCCGCGCGCGTCGAAATAGGTCTTGGCGAAGCGCGCCCTGCCCCAGCCGAGAATGTCGTGCATCACCAGCACCTGCCCGTCGCAGTCGGGACCCGCGCCGATGCCGATGGTCGGAATGGACAGCGACGCCGTGATGTCGGCCGCAAGCGCCGAGGGCATGCATTCGAGCACGATGGCGAAGCAGCCCGCCTCTTCCAGGGCGAGCGCCGCCGCCTTGATGCGCCGCGCGCCGGCCTCATCGCGGCCCTGCACCTTGAACCCGCCAAAATGGAGGATGGACTGCGGCGTGAGCCCCACGTGGCCCATGACCGGGATGCCGGCACGCAAAATGGCGCGGATGCAGTCGCCGAACTGGTCCACCGGACCCTCCAGCTTCACCGCGTGCGCGCCGGACTGGCCCACCAGACGTCCAGCGTTGCGCACGGCGTCATCCGGACCGGTGTGGTACGAGAGAAACGGCATGTCCGCCACGACCAGCGCGCGTTTCACCGCGCGGGAAACCATGGCGGTGTGGTGCGCCATGTCGTCCATGGTCACGGAGAGGGTGTTTTCGCGGCCCATGACCACCATGCCCATGGAGTCCCCCACCAGGATGGCATCCACCCCGGCCGCATCCACCAGCGCGGCCGTCGGGTGGTCATAGGCGGTCAGAAAGGCGATCTTCTCGCCCGCGATCTTCTTGCGGCGAAGATCCGACGCCGTAATGACATCTTTCATCTCTTGTTTTCGCTTCCTGAACCGTGACGAAATCCGTCCCGGTCCCGTTTGGGCTCCAAGCGGAGCGGTTCAAGAATACTCTCGTGTCAACTGTCCAGCGCCGCCGCGAGTTCGGCCACCGTTCGCCCCGTCACCGGGTCCACCGCGTCCGGCGCGATCTCCCGCAGCGGCAACAGCACAAAGGCCCGCTCACGAAACCGCGGATGGGGCAATGTCAGCGCGCCGGTCTCCATCACCCGGTCCTCCCAAAGGACAAGGTCAATGTCAATCACGCGCGGACCCCACTGCGGTCCCGGCGTGCGGCCAAGGCGGACTTCCAACGTTTTGACCGCGTTCAAGAGTTCAAGCGGCGCCAAGTCCGTCTCGATCTCCGCGGCCAAATTGAGGAATGACGGTTGGTCCGCCACACCCCACGGCGCCGTTTCATGGACGCCCGACTGCGCCGCCAGACGCGTGTCCGGCAACGCCGCCAACGCCTCCAAGGCCCGGCGCAGACAATCCGCCCGGTCGCCCAGATTGGACCCCAGACTTAAAAGCACCGTGGCGCTCACTGCCCGGACCCAATCTGCCGTGCAATCCTAAATATAACATACCCTGCACCTTCCGCAACAAGAATTTCCATTAAACGGGGACAGCCACCGTTTAATGACCGGGGAGGGCCACCCTCCACCGAAACCCGCTCGCTTATCCCGCGAAGCACCAGGGAATATATCTGGGAGATCTTCCGCGCCCTCACGGCTTCTTGTCCCCAGTGCCACTCCAGGCGGCAAACGCCCCGGCAATATCCTCCTTGTCCGTGTCGCCGGCATGTACCACCACCCGGTACCGCAACGTGACCGGCTTCCCCTTGGGCAGTTCCGTGAACTGGTCGTTTGCGGGCCAGTACATCGGCGTCGGGGAGAAAAAACCATAGTCGCGGGTAAACCAGGTGGCTGGATACCACGGATTGCCCGGATGCTGCAGAATGGCCAGCCCCTCGGTCTTCCCGTCGCGCACGCCGAAATAGTCGCACCAGGGCGAAGCCTTCCCGAAGGTGCCCGCCTCCGCCGCGCCACCCTCCGCGTTGACCAGGGTGCCGCCGCCCTTTTCGCTCAACGCGGGTGTCATGCGCGCGGAAAACAGGGAATGGTTCGTCTTCTCGATCTTGACGTCCATCAGCGGCGTGAGCGTAATTTCAAAATCAATCACGCGCCGGTCCGGCGCGGGCGCGGTAATGGTGACGGTCCGCGCATCCTCCAGCGGCTGATCCGCGCCGGGCCGTTTCCAGTCGCACCGATCCCGAATAACCACCGCGTCGCCCTTGGCCTGGACGATCTCCGGGCCGCGGCTGAATATCTGGCCCGTCTCATTCTTGTCCTGCCAATAGTTGCCGCCGTTCACCCGGTCGCACCCAAAGAACAACGAATGGTGGTGCGGATAGGGCTCCGAAGTCTCCGTGGTCACCGACTCGCCCGTAAGCGGCCCGTTCACGGGATAGAAATAGGGATACTTCTGCCCCGCATCAAAGCAGTACGCGGTGAACAGTCTCCCGTCCACCTCGACCAGCAGCTTCTTGCCGTCCATCCGGGCGCTCAGTTCCGCCGCCCCGGAAATCCACGCCGACAACAGTGCAACGCTGGCAAGTATCAAGAAACGCTTCATGGCAATTCCCTCAGTTGAATTGCCCAGGATTCTACTGCAATCCCGTAGAGTGGGTGAAACGGCGCACCGCGCCGCGCAACCCACCGTCTTGCCGGGAGCGTCGGCCCCATCGCGCAAGACGATGTATCCCGCGCTATAATTCCTGTGGAGGTGCCCTGAACATGAAGAACACCGCCCCGTTGGCAAAGGCCATACGCATTGCGGCGGCAGTCCACGAAAACCAGTTGGACCGCGCCGGCGAGCCCTACGTGCTGCATCCCCTGCGCGTTATGATGCGCGTGCAGGGCGAAGATGAAAAGGTCGTGGCCGCGCTGCACGACGTAATCGAATCTTCCGACTGGACGCTCGACATGCTGCGCGCCGAAGGCTTCCCGGAGCGCGTCGTCGCAGCCGTGGATGCCCTGAGCCGCCGCTGCGACGACAAGGGAAAGAGGGAGAAATACGACACCTTTGTCGCCCGGGCCTGCGAGAACCCCCTCGCCCGGAGAATCAAGGAGGCCGACCTACTGGACAACATGGACGTGTCGCGCCTGCCCGAACTCGGCCCTGCCGATCTGAAACGCCTTGCCAAGCACCACCGAGCCCTGTTGAAGGTGCGTTCGCTGCTTTCAGAGCCGTAGCGGGGCGCCCGCCCCCCTCCACCCTTCCCCGCCGGGTTGCATTTCGCGCCGGGAGAATTCATACTATGCCCGTTGGCGGCAGAAGCCCGGCCCGTTTCGGGCGAGAATCCCCGGTTTGGCGCGGGCGGTGAATAGTATCTGCGCGCCGGATGCGCCCCAAGTTCAAGGAGAAGAAGTCCATGGCAAAGATGAATCCCGGTCCCGTCGCCTATTTCGAGGGAAACTACGTGCCCGTCGAGGAGGCGAAAATCAGTGTGATGACGCATGCGTTCAACTACGGCACGGGCCTGTTCGAGGGCATCCGCGGCTATTACAACAAGGAAGAGGACAACATCCTGCTGTTCCGGCTCAAGGAGCACGTGGACCGCATGGTGCGCAACTGCCGCGTCTTCTGCATGGAAATCCCCGAAAGCCCGGAAGACATCGCGAACATCTGCTGCGAGTTGATCCGCCGCAGCGGGTTCAAGGAGGACGTGTACGTCCGCCCGGTGGTGTACAAGAGCGAGCATTCGCTTGGCCCGACGGTGAAGGGCGTGGAGAGCCGCCTCTGCTGCTACATCATCAAGCTGGGCGACTACTGCGACACGCAGAGCGGGCTCGACGTGGCCGTTTCGTCATGGCGGCGGGTGTCGGACAACGCGATTCCGACCCGGGTCAAGTCCACCGGCAGCTACATCAACTCGTCGCTGGCCGCGACCGAAGCCAAGCAAAACGGCTTTCATGAGGCCATCTTCCTGCGCGAGAACGGAACCGTGGCCGAGGGCAGCGCCATGAACATCTTCATGGTGCTCAACGGCAGGCTGATCACCACGCCGCCGAACTGCGACATCCTGGTCGGCATCACGCGCAACACAGTTCTTGAGATCGCGCATGACGCGCTGGGCATCGAGGTCGTGGAGCGCGACATCGCCCGCACCGAACTGTACGTCTGCGACGAGCTGTTCTTCTCCGGCACCGGCGCGCAGGTCGCGCCGGTCCGGTCGGTGGACCGCCGTGTGCTGAACGACGGGCAGCCGGGTCCGCTCACCCGCAAGCTCCAGGATCTGTATTTCCGCGTCGTCCAGGGCCGCGAGCCCCGGTACCGGCACTGGTGTACGCCGGTCTACTGATGCGCGGTCGGCTGCAATTCCTGCTGGGGTGGCGGTTCTGGCTGAACTACACGTTCATCCTGGCCGTCACCTCATGGGTGCCCCTGCTCAGGCAGACCGCCACCATGACCACCTCCGACGGAACCGTCCTCCAGCAGACATCCACAAACGTGCGCGCGTACGAATCGTGGATCGCCCTGTTTACAAAGGGGCCCGGCGTGGGCCAAGGACAGGCCGTGGCCATGCACCTCGGTCTGTGCTTCATCATCACCGCCTTCGTGTGGTTCCTCATCTTCAAGCCCCCCGTCAAGCATTAAAAAGGGACAGCCACGTTTATTTGCCTAGCATTAAACAGGGACAGCCACCGTTTATTTGCCTGACTGCAACTGCACTCGGCGGGAAAGCCTGGGTTACCCTCGCCGTGGAAGCTTGGGATTTGTCATAGAGGATGCATCCAGCCTCCTTCTGATCGAAGCGTGAACCGCAGTCATGGAAGAACGCGGCAGGATGCCGCGTCTACAGGCACTCTCGCGATCAGCCTCCCCAGCGGCGGTTCCGTCCTGCCGCCGCACAGTGCGCCAGCGCTATTCGCTTGCCGCCCTCACAAACGCGTCCATGTTTTCCGAAGGGACATTGGGCGGCACGCCGCCGCCGCAGGACAGCACCACGCGTTTCCTGTCTTCCAGCGCCCCGAGCAGCGAGTGGACGCTGGCGGCCACATCCTGCGGCTTGCCCTGCGCCAGAACATCACGCGGCGGGATGTTGCCGAGCAGGGTGATGTTGTCGCCCACGCGTTCACGCATTTCGGCAATGGGGTGTTCGTGGCTGAAATTGAACATGTTGACACCCATGGATTCCAGATGCGGCGCGCACACCAAACCAGGCGCATCGTTGTGAAACAGGCGGACGCGCGCGTCAATGGCCTTGAACAGGCTCGTCAGGTACGGTTTGGCAAATTCCACGCAGTCGTCCTCGCCGCAGAAACCCACCATGTCGTCCAGCACGAGTATGCCGTCTATGGTTGGAAACGTGGCTGCCTGAAGCTGAATCCAGTCTGCGAGGAAATCGGTGATGGTTCCCAGCAGGGTGTGGGTCTCATCGGGCTGCATTTTCATGCCCATCAGGAACTCGGTGTTGCCGAGCAGGAATCCGGCGATATTAAGCGGGCCGCGCGCCACGGCAAAACGAATGGAATGTCCCGCCGCTTCTATCTGCGGCAGACAGTGCTCCAGGCGTTTGAGCACAAAGGGGGCGAGCCCGTCCCTTCGCGGATCGGGTTTCCTGATGCGGGCGGCATCGTCAAGGCTGTCGCAGATCTTTTCCGCGAAGGGAAAGTCGTTTTCATGCCAGAGGCATTTGGCGCCAAAGGCGGACGGCTCGGTGCACATGCCGAATTCAGACCAGAATCCGGGCAGAAACAGCACCTGCGGCCACCGGCTCCCCGCGCGAAGGTTGGCCTCCAGCCAGCGGGTCTCGCTCGTGTAGTAGTCGAGAATGGACATGCCCGCCCATCCCGGCAGCCACGGACTGTCAATGATGAAACCGACCGGGGGCGTCTCAAACGCGTGGCCGTCAATCACGGCCAGCAGCCGTTCCCATTGTTCATTTGTCATTGCTCAATAAACCTTGACGGGCACGGCCGCGCCCTGCTGTTCGGCGGACACATAGGCGCTGTAAATGGTGGAAATGGTGTCCGCGCCGAGAAGACTGTCGCTTTCCGGAACCCCGCCGCCGGCAAAACAGCCGTAGAACGCATCCAGCTCCTGCGGATAGCCGGTGGACCAGTCCTCATCGGGCGGCATGGCCGTCCAGCCCTGCTTGGTGCCGATCTTCTCGACGGTGTAGATGTCTTTGAAGTTGGCGTCCAGCGGGTTGTACGTCTGCATGCCCGTGTTTGGGTTGATGTTGCAGAGCGTGCGGTGGTTGTTGGCGCACACGTCGAGCCAGTTGTGAATGCCGCCGAGCACGATGTCCGATGCAAACACCGTGGCCAGCGTGCCGTCCTCGAACGTGACGTGCATCATCGAGAAATCGTCAATGTCGTGGTAGTCGCGGCGGATGTGGCCCTCGTCCCGGAAATTGTCCATGCGGGTGAGTGCGGCCGTGCGCGCCGAAACCGTGGCGGGCCGGATGGGTTTGCCGTTGCGCGCGCGCCCCTCGACCCGCTTCAGATAGAGCGCTGCCGACAGCGGATGGCAGCCCTTGCCGATCATCACGCCGCCGCCCGAGAACTTCCACTCGGCGTAGGTCGGGTTGTGCGATCCCGAATGGGCCTCCTCGCCGTGTATCCAGAGTATCTGCGCGCCGGTCTTCTCAATGATTTCGCGTTCGCGCTGCACACTCGGCGCGTAGACCCAGTTCTCAGCATAGCAGATGCGGCCCTTGCTGGCGCCTTCCGCCGCCAACATGCGCTCCACGCTGGCCAAACCGTAATCCAGCGCCTGCCGTTTGGAGAAGGTGTCGCCGTGAAAGCTCTCCGAACCGTCGCCGCAATAGCCGGTCATCGGCTTTTCGACGATGACATGCTTGTCGCGGCGCAGCGCGGCGACGGCCACCTGTTCATGGCCCGCCACCAGCACGCAGCAATGCACCACGTCCACATCATCCAGCAGCGCGTCCAGCGAATCGTACGCGCGAATGTCCCGTTCCTGCGCATACTGGCGCGCCTGGTCCGTGTCCAGCGCATAAACGCCCTGCACGTCCACATTGACACTGCACACCTTGCGCAGCGCCTCCCAGTGGAACCGGGCGCTGAATCCGGCGCCGACGATGCCCGCGCGAAGGGTTGGCTTGTTCTTCATGGGTGTTTCTCCTTGGCAAATCAGGCCTGAAAGGCGCTGAATGCGTATAACCCGACGTTTCCCGGATGGATCTGCCTGCGGCCACCGGGCGCAAGCCTTCCGCCATGATAGAGGCACACAGCGGTCATTTCAAGGCCGGTGGAACGTCAGGCAGGTAGAACTTCACGCAGGGCTAACATCCCCCTAAATCCCCCTTCAAAGGGGGACTTCAAACCCGCGCGGCCTGTCGATCTGTTGGGGTGAAACTCGCCAGAAATGCCACCGTAAAGTAAGTTGAAGACCCGAACAAGGGCATCTCTTAAGTCCCCCTTTGAAGGGGGATTTAGGGGGATGTTACGCCCCGAACGGGCGGAGGCAATCACATTCCCCGTATGGTCTTTGGCGCTTCACACCACAACCACCCGACATGCTGCAGGAGTGGCGTCAGTCCCGCCTGTGTCACCACCCGCGCCGGCGCGAACGCCTCCTCCCACTCTTGCTTCAATGCCCCGCTGTCGCAGCCAGCAAGGTACACATAGCGAAGCTGCGGATGCGCCCCCGAGGCTCGCACGTCGGCCGGTCTCACAAATCCGGACTGGAGCAGAATGCCCTCCGTCATGCCGTGCGACCCGATAAACAGAAACTCCGCCTCCCCCGCCGCCTTCAGCAGGTTTTCGCGCGTGAGACGCCGCAGCGCGACGCGGTCACCCCAGCGACCGTGCGCCGCCTCGATGGCGGGATAGTAGCCCAGTGCAAACAGTCCGCGGGGATAA
>CALDSM010000902.1 GCA_937923585.1 uncultured bacterium | reverse complement strand
TACAATTCCCGCGCCGTGCTGGTCGGGTCCCAGAACGGGCAGAGAAAGGCGATCTGCGGTGTGCGCTCGCCATGCGCGCGGATGTCCATGAACGCCTCGCACAGGGCCGTGTAGCAGGCTGGATAGGTGGACCTGTTGGTCACGTCAAATATGACCACGTCCACCTGTGCGTCGGCCAGCATTTGCGCATGCCGCCGCAGTACCCATCCGTCGTCGGACAGGTAATAGCCGAACAGGGGTTCGGCCCAGTGATGAAAGGCGTGCATCGGCCCCCAGGCGGGATGCTTCGCATCCTGCAACGCCTCCGGATGCGCCGCGAGAATCTTGCTGTTGTCGTGGGGGCCCGACAGACCGTGCTGGCCCTGCCAGAGGAAATAGAACATCCCCACGAACCGATCCTGCCGCGGCGCGGGGGGGGGGTCTCCCGTTGCCACCGCGCGACCGAGCATGTCCACCGCTTCCCATGTGTCGCTGTACAGGTCCCAGGCCGGAAGCGGGGCGGTATCGGGTGCGCACAGTGCCAGCAGCGCGCCCAAAGTCATCCATGCGGCTATCATTGGGCGTAGGCTCCCACTTCCACCAGGTGACGGCCCGTGTTCACACTGTTTGACGTTTCGTTGATTCTCAGATAGCGGCACCTGCGCGGCTCGAAGCGGCATTCATAGCCCTTGCGGGTGGATTCGAGGGTGTTGTCGTGGCGGTCTGCCGCCAGTTCCCAGGTCTTCCCGTCCATTGATGTTTCCACCGTGAATCCATAATGGCGGCTATCGCCATAATAGGCAATCACCATCACCCTTCCTATCGTTTGGGGCCGCTCCAAATCCACCTGCCACCATGGGTTGGGATCGGTGCTTACATCCGTTGCCCAGTACTGATCCGTGTCGCCCAGTTTCCCATCGTTGGCCAGAGAGGCGGGATACTCCGGCAGACTGCCGGAGCAGGTGGTGGGTTTCTGGGTGGTCAGGCTTTCCATCTCTGCCGCGAAGTATTGCCTGACACGCGGGCCGTATTTTTTGAGCATGGTCCTAGCTGCCTCGACGGCATTCCCCGAGGGGGTCTCGGAGAAGGCCTCCGTCTTGTGGGTCCAGGCTTCCTCCCAATCCTTGATGTCCTGTTGCCATATCTTGCCATCGAAAGGTTTGTTTTCAGAAAGGAGGGAGCCTTCGAGTCGCGCCAGGAACTGCTTCCAGCGCGGCAAATAGAAACTGGTGACGAGTCCGCTCCAGTGCTTGTGCGCATACTCGTGCAATTCGGAGTCTTTTGGTCCCCAAAGGGTAATTTGACTGCGTGCGTTCCATTCGAGATGCCGGGCATCGTCCGCATCGGTAGCCGACTGCTTTGCCGCGCCAATCCACCGGCCCAGCAGGAATTCTCGGCGGGTGGCCAGGAGCGTGTCTGTATCCTGAAACAGGGCGAGATAGGCTTCCGATGCCGCTTTGAAACCGGCGGCGTCCTTTGCCTTGTACGCGTCAACGCAGTCCTGATAGAGCGGATGGGCCAAGTTCGACAGCACCTGTCGCACGGCGTTGACCAGGTCGTACTGGTAAGTGTCCTCCGCTCCGAAGCGGTCCGCGGCGGCCAGCAGTTTCTCACAGGCGTCCAACAACGCGACCGTGTCATAGGTGTCCCCACTGCCGTTCCAAACGGGCAGGCTGTCCATATCAGGCCGCGCGCAGAGCACAGATTTGGGGGAGCCGCCGGATTGATATACGGTTTCCAGAAAGCCCTGCCACGCTGCCTCCGTGTCCGCATCGGGCTTGCCGTAGCGGCGGCGGGCATAGTCGCGGACCCACTCCCCCACGTTCGGCGCTTCACTGCGCCAACCCATTTCGGCGGTCAGTTCATACACAACGGGATTGTTCTCGATGCCCTCCATCATCATGCCCATGCCGGACAGGTGGCCCCGCTGCGGGTCGGCGAGGGCGGCGGGCATTTCCTGCGCAGATCGGAAGAGCGTCGTGTAGGGAAAGAGTGTAGATCTCGGTGG
>CALDSM010000901.1 GCA_937923585.1 uncultured bacterium | reverse complement strand
CACGGGCCGAGTTGAATGCGTTCTCGGAACCCAGCACGGTGCGCAGGTTGCCAATCGCGGCCGACTCGTTCGACTGGATGCGCGAACGGAGCAGGTTTGGAATGGCGATGGCGGCGATGATGGCGATGATGGCCACCACAATCATCAGTTCGATCAGCGTGAAACCGGTCTTCTTCATTTCATAATCCTCCAGAGGTTGGACCAACATGTTCGTTCTCAATGACGCAGTCAATGGGAACTTGCTTTGCAACTTTCTGAACTCCTATAAGCAAAGACCGTGCCACAGCCTGAATTATTGACGAATTATATAAAGGCGCGTATTGTGACTCCGCAAAAACCATATAACTCGAAAGAATACGCCATATCTATTGTCAGAAGTTCAGATAAATGGAAAATAGTGACAGGGGATAGTGACAAAAAATGTCATTCAGGGACGGATGATGACCCAAACAGCAATAGATGGTGTAAAGAAATGAAGGATTGTAGCGGTGTACGGCAATGACTTTAATGTTTCAGACAAAAGGGGCGGTTTCGTTATGCGGATCGCGCTTTGATCCGACCAAGAAGCGCGGTTATCCATGAACCGGGTATGTCTGTGGAATTAAGCGCGTCAGCCCGCGTGTTGGGTAATTGTTGGAAACAAAACAAACGCGGCTAAGTCCAATGAAGCAGGAGGATTAGGTGCCATGGCAACAAACCTATTGGTTGTTTTCTACAGCATGTATGGTCATATCTACAAAATGGCTGAGGCAGAGGCAGAAGGCGCACGCAGTGTCGGGGGCGTGAGCGTGAAAGTGGTCCAAGTTCCGGAACTCGTGCCGGATGCGGCTCTGGAACGGACCGGTGCGTCGGGTGCCCGCTCGGCGTTCGCCCATGTTCCGCTGGCGGAACCCGCCATGCTGGCGGAGGCTGACGCCATAATCTTTGGAACACCCACCCGCTTTGGCAACATGGCGGCCCAGATGCGGAATTTCCTGGACCAGACCGGTGGGCTGTGGATGAAGGGAACGCTGGTCGGCAAGGTGGGCAGCGTCTTTTGCAGCACGGGCACCCAGCATGGAGGGCAGGAAACTACCATCACCAGCTTCCACACAACGTTGCTGCACCACGGAATGATCATTGTGGGCGTGCCTTATTCTGAGCCGCGCCTGACGAACATGGAAGAAATCACCGGCGGCACCCCCTACGGCGCAACGACCTTGGCCGGTGCAGACGGTTTCCGCAGTCCGTCAGATAACGAACTGGCCATCGCACGTTTTCAAGGCTCCCATGTGGCCGCGATTGCCAAGAGACTCAAGGGTTGATGGATGCCGTTCCAGCACTGCGCGATGGCGGCCGAACATACACATTTTTCAAGAAAGGCGTGCATGGGTGCATGGGGGACATCGTAAGGGATCGGTGGGACGTTACTTGTGAGCGGCATGCTGAAAAGAACGTGTAAGCATTGACGGCGCTTGGGATTGTCAATGGCGGTTCTTTTCCGCAGAAGATGCTGGCACGGGAACGCCGCGGAGTTGGAGTCTCCTTGTCGTCCGTTTGCATCGCACCCGATTCATCCGGTATCATTTCCCCGTCAGAAATGACACCCGCCCGGGTGGTGGAATTGGCAGACACGCTAGACTAAGGATCTAGTCCCGCGAGGGGTGCGAGTTCAAGTCTCGCCTCGGGCACCATACATAAAATCAAACAGCGCCAGGCTGACATAAGCCTCGGCGCTGTTTGTTTTTTTTGGGTCAAGCCGGACTATTGAACAAGGCCGACGGTCCAAAGCGCGGCGCGGAGATACAACGCGCGGGTGCCCTCGGAACGCAGGGCGTTTACGTCGTGGCCGAGGGTGCAGTGGAATACCCGGCCTTTGCCCGGTTCCAGCACGAAGCCCATGGGATAGGGCTTCTGGTCCACCTTCGAGACCGCGGTGCAGAGCACGCGGATGGGCGTCGGGCCGTCCAAGATCGGAAGAGCACACGTCTGAACTCCAGTCACGATCAGATCTCG
>CALDSM010000900.1 GCA_937923585.1 uncultured bacterium | reverse complement strand
CCGTCTCTGCAACCGCTGTAACAAGTGTTCGCTGTGGCTTTCCACAATGATCTGGATATGCCGATGCGTTATGGCGTCAACAAACACGTCAGCCAAACCTGCCTGGACTGACGGATGCAAATGGATTTCGGGTTGTTCAAGGATAACCACAGACCCTTCAGGGACGTAATAACAAAGGGTTAGAACCGGAAGAATCTGCGACACCCCGAATCCCACATCCGTTATGAGAACCTCGGAGGCCATCGGATCCTTCTTGACCCACACCTGATAGATATTGCTATGTTCAGCCACCTTCTTTACACGAAAACTATCAATAAGCCCCAGTTCCTTGAGCCAATACGCCACATACTCGCCAAGGGAAAGCTTCTTCTTGCCTTTGCCCCGGGATATCCGCTCCCCAGACTGGCTGGACGCCAGCAACGCATCCACCACATGTTCCCCACGTCTGCCCATGTCCGCAGGCTGAGCCCCCGCCCAGGTGTACTGCCGTCGAGGGTAATCGCGCAATGGACCAAGATAGTATATCCGGTTGAAAAGCGACTCAAACTCCAGTTGAAAATCTGACAGAAAGCCTGTGTTCTGGTAGTATGCCTTGGCCTGATCCGGGAATCCATAGCCCTTTACAGGGGCGGGCAATGCCCACTTCCGCCCCAGAGTCCTCTTGACGCGGAACTCTCTGTCAGGCGTTATGGAAAGGAAGTACTCAGGCACGTCCCTCTTCTTCTTCATGATGAAATCATGCCCGGAGAAACTGTATCTCATTTCCGCCACTGCCAAGCGCCCTGAACCATTCTCAACCAAGGCTGCTTCAAAGGCCATTTTGTCACCTGAAAAGAGCACTTCGCCCTTCTTTTCCGGATTAACGACAGCCATTTTGTCGGTGAGATCCCATGCCAATGAGTAAGTAAGCCTTGCAGAAACGTGCCCATGGATCACTTCTTTGAAGGTTCCCAATGAAACCAGACTCGTCTCATCACCAAAGTTTAGAACCTGATTCCTGTCCGGGGACATGACCGTTTGTTTCTGCATGAGAAGAAACTGAAGGAGGCTGGTCTTGCCCGAACTGTTGGCGCCGAACAGGCCAGTCAGCGGTGCAAGACGCATCTTACTGACACGTGCCCAAGACTTGAAGTTCTCCAAACTCAGTTCTGTAAGCATGGCTTGCGCTCCGGTTGTCCAACGGTTCCATTCTATGGCAATCTGAGCAATAAGGCAAAAAAGGCGAAGCAGGCTCATTCGCAAGTTCCACTTTCCGGGTGAAACCTTCTTCCCCTTCCCACAGTCTGTAGGGGTGCCCTTTTCGGGCTTTGTGCAGGCGTGCCATGGGTTTGAGCCGGGTGCGTGAGGACAGATTTTCAACCAACCCCAAGAAGGAACGACGAAGATGGCAAAGTTTGTGAAGTATGGGATGCTGTGCGTTTTGATGATGGTGCTGGTCGCGGGCTGCGCCACGGGCAGCAAGAAGTCCGACGAGCAGCTGGTCGGCGAGCAGATGCAGATTGTCAAGACAGCGCTCGAGGCAAAGGACATTGACACGCTCTTTACGGTGGTTTCCGATGATTTCAACCATTCGGAAGTGTCCGACAAGGCCGAACTGAAGGCCCTTGCCGAAACCGGTCGCGATTCCGGCTATGCCGACGACGGCAAGTGCGAGCTGAAAGACATGCAGCTCACCAAGAAGACCGACGGCACCATCTCCGCCTATCCGATTGACCTGTCCAGCCCCGCCGGCTCAATCAGCGTTGAACTGGTGTTCAAGAAGGACAAGGACAACGTCTGGCGCATCGTCACGGGCAACGCCGAAGGCGTTTGAGCCCTTTGACCCCGGCCCGGTGGCACGAAACCGGGCATGGATGGTATGTTCTCGCAGACCCCGTCTTCCCGGCGGGGTCTGCTTGTTTCAGGAAGTGAAACCCCGCTGAACGCTATAAAGTCAGAGAGTTGAGAGAAAATCCATGGTTTATCGAAGCGTAGCCACAGCGGCCTTTATTGCGGTCGCCATACAGATTTTCGCGGTGGGTATCCTTGCACCCAAACTGCCGCGGGAGGTCTGCCGTCCCGGCGCGCAGCAGCAGCAGTCCATGAAATTTGCGGCCGTCCCCGTGGTGCGCCTGATCAACACGGACGGCACGGTGCGGGTGAATGTGGCGGAAGTCAAGGAAATTCAGGTGGATGCGGACATTCGGGCCTACACGCCCAGCACGGTCGAGCAGCCCGTGGCGGAGCAGTACATCACCACCCTGATCAAGACCAAGGTGAGCGATACCGCCGTGGAAGTGGTTACCGAGCCGGGTGAGCGGCCTGATGAGCTTGACCTGCGGGTGGATTATATCGTCACCGTGCCGGAAGGGACGGACGTGGCCCTGGAGGTGTCGAACGGGAATGTCCGTGTGGCACCGGGCTGCAACCAGGTGACGGTTGAGGGGGTCAACTCAGACATAGACATCCAGGGACCAAAGGGTGCGGTTAATGCGAAAAGTACGAACGGGCGCATTCGCATCTACGACACCGAGGCGGAGACCACCCTGGAGACGGTCAACGGCAACATTCAGGCGCAGGTCAAATCCGGCACATTGCAGGCGTCCACAATCACCGGGTCCATCATGACCACGCTGCTCAGCCCCGAGGTCAGTGCCTGCGACTTGACCTCCATGAACGGAGCGATTACACTAATCATGTCGGAGAACTGCTCCGCGGAGGTGAGCGCCACGACAGGCCGGGGCACGGTGCGTGCCGAGCCGGGCGTGGAACTCAAATCCGGGGAGTACAAGCGCCACGCCATGCTGGGTGTTATCGGCGACGGCGCGACAAAGCTCTCCATGAACTCCATGAACGGTGACATAGTCCTGCAAAGGAGTACCACATGATCAAGGAAGCCGTCTCCGTATTTCCGGCGGTATCCGAAGCCGAGGCCGGTGAGGAAGTGTCCGACCTTGAACTGGTCGGAAAGGCCAAGTCCGGCGACAGGGACGCATTTTCCGAATTGGTGCGGCGGCACCAGCACCTGGTGTTCAACGTGTCCTACCGCTTCATGCGCGACATGACGCAGGCGGAGGACATGGCCCAGGAATCATTTCTGAAGGCCTATCGTTTGCTCAAGGGCTTTCGGGGCGATTGCAGTTTCCGAACCTGGATGTACCGTGTGACATCCAGTGTCTGCCTGACCGAACTGAACCGGCGCAAGCGCCGGGGCGAGGTCGAGTTTGGCCCGCAACACGACACGATGGCCGAGGACGCGCCCGAGGCGGGCAGCGGAGACGTGCTGGAACACGTCCGGCGCTGCGTACACAAGCTGTCCGAGCGCTATGCGACCATCATGACCCTGTACTATCTGAACGGCACGTCGTACGATGAGATTGCGGAGGCGATGGAAATCCCCGTGGGCACGCTGAAAACGTGGATGTTCCGCGCCCGCAAGCAACTGCGGCGCATTGTGGAAAAGGAACTGGCATACAATGGCTGGTGGTAAGAAATTCGACATTGACGCGCTGATCGATCAGGCGCTGTCCGAGGAGCCCATGCTGCGGGCTCCCGTTTCCCTGCAGCGCGGCGTTGAAGAGCGCCTGCGCATCGCGGACCTGCGGGACCGCGAGAAGATGCGCTTCCGTCTTTCCATGGCCACGCTGCTGCTCGCGCTGGTCTCGTCGCTGCTGGCGGCGGGGGCGCTGCTCTGGTTCACCAACCTCAGCGTACTGGCCAGGGCCGGCGTTTCCGGCGGCAAGGGCCAGCTCGACTACTACTTCACGGCGCTGGTGCAGTCGTGGCACGCCTACCAGGGCGCCTACACGCTGATTCTCAGCGTGCTGCTGGCGGCCTGCACGCTGGCGATGGGCTGGCGACCGCTGCGGAAACGCCTTGGATTGCGGTAAGCGGGGCCGAAAAGAACATTTTTCGGTTTGGCGGGTATATTATGGCGGGCCTTTTGGCCCGCCATTGACGCATTTTGGGAGAGCGCGGGGAATGGTGAAGGCTGCCGCGGCTCGGCGGCGTGGCGGCGGGGGCGCCCTCGTCGTCGCCCGGCGCGTTCAGGTCGTTGCCCTGGGTCACGCACACCAGCACGAGGTCCGGGCGGATCAGCGCCGTTGCCTTCTCCGCCAGGTCGGCGTAGAAGGGCGGCCCGG
>CALDSM010000899.1 GCA_937923585.1 uncultured bacterium | reverse complement strand
CCATTGCACTGGGCACGGTGACGTCGGCGAACAACCCGAACTACACGGTCAGCCTGTCCGCGGCGCCGGTCAATTTCTCCATCACGGCCAGGCTGATCACGGTGACGGCCGACGCCAAGACGAAGGCTTACGGTGAGGCCGACCCGGCGCTGACACACCAGACCACCTCCGGTTCCCTGGCATTTACCGATGCGTTCAGCGGCGCACTGGCGCGCGCCGCGGGCGAGTCCGTGACCGGCGGCCCCTATGCCATCAGCCAGGGCACACTGACGGCGGGCGGCAACGGCGGAGCAAACTACACCATCACGTTTGTTCCCGCGAATTTGACGATCACGGCCAAGACGCTGACTGCCGCAATTGTCAACAATCCGACCAAGCTCTACGACAGCAACACCACAGCCACGCTGACTTCGGCGAACTACGCGATCAGCGGTCTTGTGGGGACTGAGTCCATCACGATCACCAAGACCACGGGAACATATGATTCGGCCGCCCTGGGTTCCAGGACGGTTACGGTCACGCTGGCCGCGGGCAATTTCACGGCGGGTGCGGGAACGAGCCTGTCCAACTACACGCTGCCGACGGTTGCCACGGGGCCCGGGACGATCACGGACAAGTTCATACCGATGATTGAAACGCTGCCGACGGCGGGCGCGATTGGTTTCGGTCAGGCGCTAAGTTCCTCGACGCTGAGCGGCGGCGTGGCCAAGGACCCCTCGGGCAGTCCTACGCTGACGGGGACCTTTGCATTCACCACCCCCGCGCAGGTGCCTTCCAGTGTGGGTGTCTTTGCGGCCAGTGTGACCTTCACACCGACCGATACGGCCAACTACACGACGGCCTCGGCGAATGTGAATGTGACCGTGAACAAGGCGACGCCGGTTCTGACCGCGCCGACGGCTTCGGCCATCAATCAGGGCCAGGCGCTGAGCGCCTCGCTGCTGAGCGGCGGTTCCGCCAAGAACCCTTACAACAATGCCCCGGTGGCCGGCACTTTCGCGTGGACCGCGTCCGGCACGGTGCCGTCGGCGACGGGTACGCAGTCCGTCACCTTCATGCCCACCGATACGGTTAACTACAACAGTACCGCCACAATCAACGTGACGGTGGTTGTGAACCAGGGTGCCACGCCGTTGACGGTTGAGGCGGTCAGCCCGCTGGAGCAGACCGTGGCTGTTGACGGTGCGGGTAGCGTCGAAGTGCGGGCTGTGGGCGGCACGGGAACGCCGCAGTTTGCGTGGTTCAACAGCCCTGACGGCGTTACCGGCTGGACATTGGTCCCGAACGGGGATTCAGCGGCGCTGGTGTTCGACCCCGCGGTGGAGGACAACACGGGCTATTATCGGTGCACCGTGAGCGATGATTTGACGACGGTGGATTCGCCGGTCTTCCACCTGACTGTGAGTCTTAGCCGCCTGCCTGCGGCCGGCGTGGCCGGGCTGGCGGCACTGGCAGCAGCACTCGGACTGAGCGGCGTAGCCAGGCAGCTCCGCCGCAAATAGGCTGATCGGAGCGCCGCGGTGCGGCGTTTCCAGCGGCATGCAGATTCAAGTCCCCGGACGGGTTGACCGTCCGGGGGCTTTGTTTGTGACCGCAGGGGTGACGGGCCAAGACTGTGACTTTGTGGACGGGATGGACGGGTCAGGACAAAAGGAATGTTATCGCGGAGATAGAGACGGATTTGGAGGATTGTCCGGCGGCGTCCACTGAGTCCACAGAATCCATCACCGGAGGTCGTTGGGCAGCCCGACTGCCATGTTGCACTGGCCCAAAGAAGACGGTCTCCAGGCTGGGCAACTTACTGTTGTTGGGGCTGCTCCGGGTTGTCCTTGGCACCGGAGAGTGTCACGGTTACCGGGCTGTTGAGCACGGTGGCGTTGGGCACGAGGTAACGCGCGCCGTCGGCTTCCAGACGGGTGTAGCGCAGGTCGGTGTCCACGACCTTTCCCTCAAACCCGGCCACGGCAATGGTGTCGCCGGCAACAAAGGGGCGGTACAGGAGAATCAACACGCCTGACAGCGCGTTGGACAGCGCATCCTTGAGCGCAAAGCCAAGGGCGAAGCCCAACAGGCCCAGTCCTGCAATGAGTGGGAATATGTCGAATCCCGCCGTGCCCAGGGCGCAGATCGCGCCGAAACCCAGGATGGCGGCATAGGCGGCGCGGTCGAGCAGCAACCAGATGCCCCGCCGCGCCTCGTCGTGGACGATCAGCCGCGTGAAGGCGTTGCGCGAGAGATGGCCCGCAAAGATGAAGCCCGTCATGATCAGCGCGGCCCGGAATATCATTGAGAACCAAGTCATCATGGCACGTGTCTCCTGTCAGGTCAGGGGAATGGATAACACTGTCAGGATACAGGCCGGACGGCGGGTGACGCAACGCGGAGGATATTGGCGTGGTTCCCGGGAGCCGGCAGGGATGCTCCCGCCTTCGCGGGAGTGACGGGCGTTCCCAGTGAAGACGGCGCGCTTCTATCGGATGAGAAGGACGGGGCAGGGGGCGTGGTGGAGGGTTTGGGCGGTGGTGCTGCCCACGACCATCTCGCGCAGTTTGGTGTGGCCGAACGCGCCCATGACAATCAGCGCCGCGCCGCATTCGGCGGCATAGGCGGCGATTTGCTCGCCCGGTTTTCCCGGCCTCGTTTCATATTCCAGGGGCAGGCCGTGTGACTGGAGATAGCCGCGGGCCTCTTCCAGCAGAGGCTGCGGCGCGTCGGACACGATGAGCAGCCTCAGGGACATTTGCCAGCGCTCGGACACGTTGACGGCGGTGCGCAGCGCGTTGCGCGCGTGCGGGGTTCCGTCGTAGGCGGCGAGGCACAGGCCATCGCCGAACGCGGGCACGCCGGTCACGAGCACGGGCACGGGCGCGTGCCGGGCCACGCTCTCGGTGGTGGAGCCGGCAAACTCCTCCATGCGCTCGCCGTGGCGGGGGGTGCGGCCGATAATGACCATGTCGGCCAGTTCAGCCTGCTCGACGATGACCAGCGGCACAACACCCGTGGCGATGACGGTCTCACAGCTTACCCCGGCGGTGTCGCATTCGGCCTGGAGGGCAGCCAGCGCGGCGCGTCCGCGCTGTTCGAGCGCGTCCGCGATGCCGTCCGGATAGTTGAGAAACGCGGGGGTGCCGGTGCCGGTTGCGATGTCGCGAAAGCCCGCATTCTCCAGCAGGCGCGCATCCACCACGTTCAGGCCGATGATGTGCGCCTTGAGCCGGACGGCCAGTGCCACGGCGCAGCTTGCTCCCCGTGCCGCCGCATCAGTTCCGTCGGTGGGTACCAGAATGCGCTTGATCATGTTTCGTCCCTCCCCGCGGCGGACCCTGCCGGTCTCCGCGGTGGTCGGACACTACACGCTTGCGCCGTTCGTGGCGCGTTCGCCAAAGGCGCGGAGAATGGAGAGGCCGTCGCTCTGGCTCTTCTCCGGGTGAAACTGCACGGCAAACAGGTTGCCTCGGCCCACCATGGCCGCAAACGACTTTCCATATTCGCAGTGTGCAAGGACAACGGAGTCGTCCTCGGGTTGGGCATAATAGCTGTGCACAAAGTAGGCGTAGGGCGCGTTGCTCACGCCACCCAGCAGCGGGTTGTCGCGGTCGGGCGCGGGGATGAGCCTGTTCCAGCCCATGTGCGGGACCTTAAGGCCCGTTTCGCGCGCGTCCGGGAAGCGGACCACGCGGCCCGGAATGAGCCCCAGGCCCGGGCTGTCGGGGCTTTCCTCGCTGCCGTCGAACAGCAGTTGCAGTCCGACGCAGATGCCCAGGAAAGGCCGTCCGCTCAATGCCGCAGCCTTTACAGGCTCAACGAGTCCGCGGTCGGCGAGACCGTCATAGCAGTCGCCGAATGCGCCCACGCCGGGCAGCACCACGCCGTCGGCCTTTTCGAGCGCACGTGGATCGTTGGAGATCTCCGCGTCATAGCCGACACGGGCAAAGCCTTTTTGAACGCTGCGCAGGTTGCCCAGCCCATAATCAACGATTACTATCATTTTTCGAGCATGCCTTTGGTTGACGGCACCGACCGCACGCGCGGGTCAATGGCCAGGGCCTGGCGCAATGCGCGGCCCAGCGCCTTGAACAGCGCCTCGATGCAGTGGTGAAGATTCTTGCCATAGCGCAGGTCCACGTGAAGCGTTATGCGGGCCTGCACCGCAAACGCACGCAGGAACTCCTCGGCAAGTTCCGCGTCGAATTCGCCCAGCCGGGCCTTGGGCAGGTCGGCCGAGAAGACAAGAAAGGGGCGGCCGCTGAAGTCCACCGCGACTTCGGCGAGTGCCTCGTCCATCGGCACCACGGCGTGTCCGTAGCGCGCCAGCCCTTTGGGTTCGCCCACGGCCTGGAGAAACGCGTTCCCAAGGCAGATGCCCACGTCCTCGACGGTGTGGTGCGGGTCAATGTGCAGGTCGCCCTCGGCCTTCACTTCGAGGTCGAAGAGGCCGTGCCGCGCCACATGATCGAGCATGTGGTCAAAGAAGCCCACGCCGGTGGCGATCCTTCCGGTGCCCTCGCCGTCGAGATTGACACTGACGCTGATTCGGGTTTCCCTGGTTTCGCGTGATATGGCGGCGGTGCGCATGTTTCTTCCTTGTGCGCCGGGACGCTTTAGCGGCCTACCGCCAGCCGATCCGCGAGGAAACGGGGAAGTCTCGCATCGAGCACCCGTTTCGCGGCGTCTTCGACCGGGTACGCCACCCGGAGCAGTTCGAACGTGTTTGTGTCCGTGTCCAGCACGCCAAAGGCCGCGCGCGGGTCGTCGTCGCGCGGTTGGCCCACCGAGCCGGGATTGATAAAAAACAACTCTCTCTTTCCCAGGTGGAAGCGGCTCTCGCAGTCCACCTCATACGCTCCGTCCGTGGTCAGAATGGCCGGTGTGTGGGTGTGGCCCACAAAGCACAACCGGCAGTTCTGCTCCTCAAGGAACAGCGTGTGGGGAATCACATCTTCCCAGGAAAACAGGTACGTATTGTGATTCTTCGGCGCGCCATGAACGGCCACAAAGTCGCTGAAATTGAGCGCGTCTGGCAGGCCGCGCAGCCATTCGATGGAATCGTCTGTGAGCTGGTCGCGCGTCCAAAGGGCTGCGGTCAGCGCAATGGGGTTGAAGCCCCACGGCTCTTCCAGACCGCAGGCCACTGCGTCGTGGTTTCCAAGGATCGTGAGAATGTCCCGTTCGGCCAGAATCTCCACACACTCATTGGGGTTGGCATTGTAGCCCACCACGTCGCCCAGACAGACGGTTACATCCACCCCCAACCCGTCAATGTCGGTCAGCGTGGCCCTCAGCGCGTCCAGATTCGCGTGAAGGTCGGAAATTATCGCGTAACGCAAGCGCACCTCCAACTCGGCGGAATCGCCCCTGTCCAATCGCCACAAACACTGGCCGCAACGCACCACACCGGATGTCCCTTTGCTTCGCGCCCAGTTCCAAAGTCTGGTCTGAAATTCACACCTTTTCCACCCGAACGGGTTGGGAAAAAAGCAGTACTCGCATTAAAATAGCAGCAACATTCCATTCACGGGGATCATTTATAAAGTATTGTGAACCTTCTGGCCGTGTGGAATCAAGCAGAAATGTTTCTGCAGACAGGTACGGCGCAGGGCTTGACAAGCGGAGTTAAGTGTAGTATCATACCGTTAGAAATCTAACAGTTAAGCCCCTGTGGCCTGTTGCCACTGGACCAGTTCAGTCAAGTTGCGCGATGATAAATCTTAGTTGAGGTGCAGAGCAGGCGCGAGGGCGCCCAAGGAGACAGCCATGGAGATTATGTTGCTGCTCATGGTCGTGGAACTGCTCGTGGTGGTCATTCTGGTTTCGGGAGTGAGAAACCATCTGCAGGATGACATGGCGACCATGCTTTCAACCTGGAACCGCGTGGAGGGCCTGCTGGAGAAGATTCTCAAGCAGGGGGAGGGGGGGCGCGATTTGCCGTCTGTCTTGGAACGCGACCGTGCGGTTGTTGCCGGGGCAGCGGTTGAGACGCCGGTGTCCGAGACTTCCGCGGCAGGGGAAGGTGAAATTCGCCCGTCCGAGGTCGCATCAGTTTCGGCTGCGGTCGTTCTACAGGCGCTGAAGACTCCGCCTGACGTGATGGCGGAAGCGGTGGCCGAAGTGGAAGTACCGCTGGGATACCTGACGGGGGAAGCTGCCGCGCTGCCCGAGTTTCTGGAGGAATCGGAGGCAGTCTTGGCGGCTGCGGAGGATGTGCCGACAATTCCCGTGACCCCGGTTGGTTCCGCAAGACCACCGCTACCGCCAGAGTATTTAGCACAACGGCCGGAGGCCGCCGCCGCAGCCAAGCCCGCCGGGAAGAGTTTCTTCGAGAAGTTTGAAATTGAGATCCAGTGGGAGAAACTGCTGGGTTTCCACGCCATAGCATGGATTGGCATTGCCATGGTGCTGGTGGGCGGGGGGTTCTTTCTGAAACTGGCCATTGACAAGGGCTGGCTGACGCCTTCAGGGCGCGTGGCGCTGTGGACGGCCGTTTCCGTTGCGGGCCTTGTCTTTGGCGAACTGGCTTTCCGCGCAAACTACAAGGTGCTGTTCAAGGCACTGACCGGCGGCAGTGTTGCGGGCCTGTACACGTGCATCTTCTTCGCCATGGACCGGTGGCACCTTTGCAGTCCCGGCACGGCGATTGTGCTGGCGAGCGGCGTGACGCTGTTTGCGATCTTCATCGCTGTGATGCGCGACACCCAGTCGCTTGCACTGCTTGCGCTGCTGGGCGGGTTCATGAGCCCGTTCCTCTTCTCCACCGGCGAGAACCGGCCCTATGCGCTGTTCACCTATCTGCTTGTCCTTGACTGCATCGCGTTCGGCGCGGCCTTTTTCCGACGCTGGCGCCATTTGAACACGGCGGCGTTCACCGGCACCATCTTGCTCTACCAGGTCTGGATGTGGTCGGTGAAACACGGCATGCCGGGTGTGGAGTTTTCGGCACAGGTTGTGCCGGGTATGGTCTACGCGACGGTGTTCTACCTGTTCTTCCTGGCCGTGCCGGCGGCGTACAGCCTTACGCGGCGCGTGCAGGGGGTTACGATGGAGTCGCGGATCATCATTGTGAATTCGGTGCTGACGGCGCTCTCGTGCTGGGTGTGGCTCAAAGACGGCCACCAGATGACGCTGGGTTTCTTTGTGCTTGGCATGGCTGCGGTGACGATGGGGCTGTTCTGGGCGTGGATGCGCCGGATAGGCGCGCCTGACCCGACGACCCGTGTGCTGCTGGTGCAGGCACTGGTGCTGGTGACGCTGGCGGTTCCCATCCAGTTCAAGGGGCACGCCACGATGCTCGTGTGGGCCGCGGAGGGGGTTGCGCTGGTGTACGCCGGGGGCATGTTCAAGGACGTGCTGGTGCGTCTTGGCGGGCATGCGGCGCTTGCGCTCGGCACGGCCAAGATGCTCGCGCACCTCCCACTGCATTCGGCCGCTTTCACGCCGGTGTTCAATCCCGACTTCCTGACCTGGGCGTTCATCACGGGCACTTGGGCCGCAAGCGCATGGGCCGTCCATGCACGCCCGGTCTTCGGGCCGGAGAAGGAGCGGGTGCTTGCCATTGTGCACGGCGCGGGCGCGTTTGTGCTGGGCACGGCCGCGGCCAGCATGGAGGTGGGCTACCTGTGGCACATAAACCTGCGCGAAAATCCGCTTTGGTATTCGTGCCAGGGGCAGTCGCTGCTGGCGCTGTGGTGCGTCATCACGGCAGGCACCGCGTTCTTCACCGTGCATCGGCATCCTGACTGGCGGCCGATCACCTGGATTTCAACGGGCATCACGGCGTTCATCATGCTTGTCTATCTTGGCGCGTACCAAACCGCCAGTACGGCGCTGGCGATAAATCCCGCCTTCCTTTCGCACCTGCTCTTCATCCTGGTGCTCTGGGGCATGGCGCGGGGTTACTGGCAGGTGAAGGACATGATGCTTGCCCGGGGACATGAACTGGCGGGTCACGGCCTGTTCATGTTCATGGCGGGCATGGAACTGTTTCGCTGGGAGCGCGGCGCCGACATGGGCGACCAACGGATCGCCATGAGTCTACTCTCGGCCGTTTGGGCGGCGCAGGCGCTCGTGCTGGTGTGGCACGGGTTGGTGTCGCGGGAACTGTTCCGGCGGGTGGTGGGCATGGGCCTGTTCGGCGTTACGGTTGCGAAGGTCATCCTGCTCGACACGGCGCAGATGGAGATGGCGTACCGGGTAATCTCCTGGGTTGCGTGCGGCGTGCTGCTGCTTATCGCCGCATACTTCTACCAGCGGTTCAGCGCGGCCCTGTCCGAAGAAAAGGGTGCCGTGGCTGACCAGGCGGAGGAAGGGAATTGAACACGCTGCTGCTTTCGGTCTGTCTGACGTTGTCTTCGGGCGCCGCCGACATCCCCGGCACGATTCTTCCGGATGTTTTTCAGTACCACGCGCCAATTGTGCTGGAGGGAGAGCCGCAGGGCTTTGTAAGGGTTGCGCTGACGAATGAGGTCATAGACAAACTGAACCCATCCTGGGGGGATCTGCGCCTTGCCGACGAGCAGCGGCGCACAGTGCCGTATTTGCTTCGCCGGGACACCTCGCCCTATGGGGCGCAGCACAAGCCGAAACCGGGCGTGTGCCAGGGGATGTCGGTGCTGGAGGACGGCACCCGGGCCTTCCTGGTGGATTTC
>CALDSM010000898.1 GCA_937923585.1 uncultured bacterium | reverse complement strand
CGATGATCCGGCGCGCCGGTTCAAGATGTTCGCCTCCTCGGGGAAGAATTCCAAGGACCTGGGTCTGGTGCTCTTCTTCTCCCGGGACGGCATTCACTGGGGCGAACCGGTGGCCAAGAGCGGCCCCATGGGCGACCGCAGCACGGCGTTCTTTAATCCTTTCCGCGGGGTGTGGGTCTACAGCATCAAGGACAACTTCTTCGGCCGCCGCCGCCGCTACCAGGAAAACGCCGACGTGGTCGCGGGGGCGCGCTGGGAATTGCGCCAGCCGGCGCTTTGGGTCGGCACGGACCGGCTTGACTACTGGCGTCCCGGCGAGGACGAGTATCCCCAGTTGTACAACCTCGACGCCGTCGCGTACGAGAGTGTCATGCTGGGCCTGTTCAGCATCTGGCACGGCGTCGGCGGGCCGGACCGGCCCAAGCCCAACGAGGTCTGCGTGGCTTTCAGCCGCGACGGGTTTCACTGGCACCGGCCGTTCCGCGAAGCGTTCATGGGCATCTCCGAAAAGCCCGGCGACTGGAACTACGGCAATGTGCAGTCCGCCGGGGGGTGCTGCCTTGTCGTGGACGACAAACTGCATTTCTACATGAGCGGCCGGGCGGGCATTCCGGGCTCGGGCACCTACACCTCCGGGCCCTGCGCCACGGGGCTTGCCACACTGCGCCGTGACGGTTTTGCCTCGATGGACGCGGGCGACAAGGAAAGCAGGCTCACCACGCGCCCCGTGCGCTTCCATGGCAGCAGGCTGTTTGTGAATGTGGACTGCCCCGAAGGCGAACTGCGGGCCGAAGTGGCGGACGCGGACGACAATCCCATCGCCTCCTTCACCCGCGACGACTGCGTTCCCATCCGCACCGACAGCACCCGTGTCCTGGTCTCGTGGAAAGACGGGGCTGACCTCTCCGCACTGGCCGGGAAGCCGGTCCATCTGCGTTTCTACCTGCGCAGGGGAAGCATCTATTCCTTCTGGGTCAGCCCCGACGGGTCCGGCGCCAGCAACGGCTACGTTGCCGCGGGCGGACCCGGCTATGACGGCCCAACAGACAACAAGGGTGACCGCACCGCGGCACCGGCGGGGAAATAGCATGCACAAGTTCCGCGCCTTTCTCCTGCTTGCCCTGCTCCCCGGTTTGGCCGCGGCCGGAGAACAGCCCCCCGCATTTCCCGGCGCCGAAGGCTTTGGCGCGCGCGCCTTGGGCGGGCGCGGCGGACAGGTCTTCATCGTGACCACACTCGATGACTACCATCCCGGCGCGGGGGCGCAGCAGGCCGCCGTGCGGAACAAGACCGGCGAGGTCATTCTGCCCGCGCAACCCGCCGTCAAACGTGAACCGGCCATCGCGGGCAGCCTGCGGCGGGCCATTGACGCCGAAGGCCCGCGCACGGTCCTTTTTGCCGTGTCGGGGACCATCGCGCTCAAGGCGCCGCTCGTGGTCCGTCATCCCTTCATCACCATCGCCGGCCAGAGCGCCCCCGGCGGCGGCATCTGCCTGAAGAATTACGGACTGCTGGTGTCCGACACGCACGATGTTGTCATTCGGCATCTGCGCATCCGCCCCGGCGACGAAACGCGCCGCGAGGTGGACGGCATGAGCATCGGGGCCTGCCGCAGCGTCATCGCGGACCATTGTTCGGTCAGTTGGGCGGTTGACGAGAATCTGTCGGTGTCCGGCGCGGGCGGGACGGACATCACCGTGCAGTGGTGTTTCATCACGGAAAGCCTGAACGACAGTTGCCATTCCAAGGGGCCGCACGGCATGGGCTCGCTCATCCGAAGCGACGGAGAGGTCACGTATCACCACAACCTCTACGCCATGAACAACACCCGCAATCCCCGTCCGGGCACCTACGGCGACCCGCGCGGAATCCATCTGGACTTCCGCAACAATGTCATCTTCAACTGGGGCGCCGGCGCGGGATACACCTCGAAGGATCCCGCCACCGTCAACTATGTCGGCAACTGGATTCAGCCCGGTCCCGCGGTGAAATACGACCGCCGCATCGCCTTTACCGTCGGCGGTGAAAGCACCCGCATCTTCGCGGCGCAGAATTCGCTTTGCGACGGCGAAACCGTCATCACCGACGACTGGGCCCTAATTGGCAAACTCGAACCGCTGAACCGGATGGACGCGCCCTTCCCGGTGCGCGACATCCGCACCGACGCGGCCGGGGCAGCACGCGAGGCCGTGCTCGCGCGCGGCGGCGCATCGCTGCCGATTAGGGACAGCGCGGACGCCCGTGTGGTGGCGCTGGCCGGGAAGGGGGAGGGGCGCATCATCAACTCCCAGCAGGAAGTGGGGGGATGGCCCGAACTGAAAGCGGGGGAGCCCGCACCCGACACCGATGCCGACGGCATGCCCGACGCATGGGAGACCGCCCGCGGGCTTGACCCGAAAGACCCGGCGGACGGCGCCCGTGTCAGTTCGGAGGACGGCTATACCCACCTTGAACAGTTCCTGAACGCATTGACGGGGAGACAATAGACTCCAAGGGGTCTGCCACCCGTTTCCCTCCATGACCCAACGGCGGCAGTAACAATTTGTCCCGGAAACGGGCGGCTGTACCCGGCCCGCACGGGGTTGCTATAGTCTTTTTTGCAGGGAATCGCGGTGACCGCGTGTCTTATTCATAAGCGAGGAGAAAGTGCATGGACAAGAGGGTTGCAGTGGGGATGGTGGTCATGCTGGCGGCGTGCGGCGCGGCCATGGCCGTGGAAAAACTCAGCGACCATGAGGTCGTGCTGGACGCGCAGGGCAGGCTCCAGCCTTGGACGTCCTACGACCGTGTCATACGCGGCAGCGTGGAATACATCAAGTACTGTCCCACCGAGAAGACCGCACACGGCGATGACCCTTGGTACCTGATCACTTCCAAACTGAACGAGGACGGCACCTTCAGGCCCAACCAGAACAACCAGGCGGGCAACCTGTACTACGCCGTGGAAACGCTGGCCCGGTACTACGCCTATTCGGGCGACCGCGACTTCTTCCAGAGCGTTCGGCTGCTGGTGGACCGTGTGCTGCAGTACCACACCCCGGCGGACTGGGCATGGGCCAATGTGCCGCGCACGCAGGACGACGAGCCGGACGGCGTGTACGACGACGACCATTCGGAGCCGGACAAGATGGCCATGGCGGGCGACGGCTATGTGCGCTTCTACAAGCTGACCGGCGAGCGGAAGTATCTGGACGCGGCGCTGGGCATTGCGAAAACCCTCTGCGCGAAGGTCAAGCCCGGCGATGCGGAGCATTCGCCGGTGCCCTTCCGCGTCAAACTCAAGAACGGCAGGGTGCTGGACGAGTACACCGCGAACATGATCCCGTATGTCATGTTCTTCGACACGCTCATTGCGCTCGGCGAGGGCGATGCGGCCGACCTGACCGCCAAACGCGACCTGATCTGGAAATGGATTCTGGAGTATCCGATGCAGAACAACCACTGGTCGGGCTACTTTGAGGACGTGCCCACTCGCCATTACAACCTGAACCAGCAAAGCCCGATGGAAACCGCCCGCTACATGCTGCGCCACCCGGACCGCGTGCCCGATCTGAACCGGCGCGTTCCGGAATTGATTGAGTGGGTGCGCAACCGCTTCGGCCTGACCCGGCGTTTCGGCGCAACCAGCATCTGTGAGCAGGATACCTGCTTCATGGAAATGAGCAGCCACACCGCCCGCTATGCGTCCATAGCGGCGCTGTGGTACGGCGTCTGCAACGATCCCAAGGTGCGCGAGGAGGCCCGCGCCGCATTCGCGCTTTCCACCTACTCCGCCTTCTGCCGCTACTCCAAAGGCGAGCGTGCCCTGAATTTCGTCGGCCTGGGCTACATTGACCCGTGGTTCTCCGACTCCTATTTCGACTACCTGCCGCACTTCTTTGACGGCATGACAACGATGCCCGACATGGCCCCCGCCGACCAGAACCACATCATTGAAAGCGCGGGAACGGTAACGAAGGTCGAGTATGCCGGAAACAGGATTAGCTATGAGACCTTCGAGCCCGCCGGCGACGACATCCTGCGCATCACCTTCACGCCCCGCGTGCTCGCCGACGGCAAGCCGCTCGACCCGGCCGCATGGCAGTATGGCGACTTCAACGGCGTGCCCGGCGTGCTGCGCATTCACCGCGAGAATGCAAAGAACATCATCGTCGAGAAAAGCGGGGACTGACACAAGCGGAGCGAAGCGGAGACGTGTCTGGAAAAACGGGGACTGACACAAGCGGAGCGAAGCGGAGACGTGTCTGTCCCCGCTTTTCCCGTGACTAGGAGAAAGCCATGCTGCGCCCGTCTGTATTGCTCGTCAATCCGAACCTCATGAAACCGCCCATCGCGCCGATTGGCCTCGAACTGGTCGGCGAGGCGGTCCAGCGGGCCGGTTATGATGTGGTATGGTGCGACCTGTCCTTTGCCGAAGACTGGCAGGCGGCCTTGCGCGATGTGCTGTCCGCCGCAACGCCCATGGCCGTTGCGGTGTCCGTCCGCAACCTTGATGACGCCTATTTCGCCAGCCAGGACTTCATTCTCGAAAAGACGGCGGAGGTGGTGCGCCATATCAGGACGCTCTCAAATGTGCCGGCCATTCTTGGCGGCGTCGGCTTCTCCATTGCCCCATGCGAAGTGCTCGAATACACGGGCGCGGATTACGGCATCGCCGGGGACGGCGAAAGCGCCCTGCCCGTGCTGCTGGATTGTCTTTTGGCCGGAAATCCCGCCTGCACCGTGCCTGGCGCGGTGTTTCGCGACGACTCCGGCACGATTCGGCAGAACGGCCTTGCCCGGTGCGGTATCAGCACGCGGCCCGCGCCGGGGCGATTCCTCGCGAACCACCCCCGTTACTTCGCCGAGGGTGGCCAGGCGGGCATCGAAACAAAACGCGGCTGCGGCCAGCATTGCATCTACTGTGTCGAGCCGAACGCCAAGGGAAACAGCGTGTCGCTGCGCGCGCCCGATGCCGTGGCGCAGGAAATGGTCCACCTGCTGGATCAGGGGGTGGACGTGTTCCATCTCTGTGACAGCGAGTTCAATCTTCCCCATGACCACGCCCGCGCCGTTTGCGATGCCATCCTCCGGCGTGGCATCGCCGGCCGCATTCGCTGGTACGCCTATGCCTGCCCCGCGCCCTTTGACCGTGAACTGGCCCGTGCCATGGCGCACGCGGGCTGTGCCGGCATAAACTTCGGTGCGGACCACGCCGATGCGGCCATGCTCAGGCGCCTGGGCAGGCACTATGGCCCGGAGGCGATTCGTACGGCGGCGGAGGCCGTGCGCGGCGCGGGCATGGCGCTCATGTTCGACATGCTGCTCGGCAATCCCGGCGAAACCCGCGGGACCATCGCCTTTGCCATTGACTTCATGCGCGAAGTGAATCCGGACCGTGTCGGGCTGTCCTGCGGCGTGCGCGTCTACCCGCACACCCCGCTTGCCGCCATGGTGCGGCAACAGGGCAATGGGGCAGGCAACCCGAACCTGCACGGGACCGTGCGGGACAATCACAATTTCCTGAAACCGGTGTTCTACGTGGACGCCGGCATCGGCGGCGATATCCACCGCGTGGTCACCGATCTTGTCGCGGGTGACAAACGCTTCCTCCATGCCGACCCGTCGCAGCTTGAGGGCAACTACAATTACAACGACAACTCCGTGCTCGCCAATGCCATTCGCAGCGGCGCCCGCGGCGCCTACTGGGACATCCTGCGTCTTTGCGAACGCGGTGGGCAGTAGCGCCAGTTGGGGCGGGAGTCGCTTAAGCGTCACAGGTTGCGCCACGAACCGAAGGGGCTTCCGTTGCTCCCGGTTCCTTCGGTCCCGTACTTGGGTCCCCTCATTCTCCTCGTTCCCAAGTTGCACTTGGAAACGCCCCTTCTCGCGAAGTTTATCCGCCTTGGCGGGTTGCACTTCGCCGCCCGGTAACATATTCTTACGCGGCATGTAGAATGCGCAGGAAGTTGCGGTGCTGCGGGGCCGCGGGGCTCTGCGAAGACCGCGAAAACACTGAACACGGAGTTACTGCATGGACACCAACAATCCTTTCGACGGATTTCTTGACGGCCTCTTGGAAGCCCTCATGGGCTATCTGCTGGAATTCGTGACAACGCTGCTTACCGGGCTTCTGGGCAGCATCTTCCATCAATAGGCGCCCGGCGTCTGACAGCGAACGCAAGGCCGCCGCGCCGGTCCTCACCGGTTGGCGCGGTGGTTCGTTGCGTGTCTGTCCGGGCAACATCGCGCTGAAACCGGTTGCTCCGAGTCGCATGTTCCCGGAGGCAGGAGATCTGAGCGTATGAGTTTTGTCCGCAAGGCAGTTGTTGCGGGGGGGCTTTGCCTGCTCCTTCTTGCGCCGGCCCTCGCCGCCGCCCAGCCCGCCTATGACGTCGGCAAGGCGGACAAACGCTACATGAAGAGTTTCCTGGCCATGTACCCCAAAGTGGCCCAACCGCCCACCCTGGATCAGTACGCCACAGTCGCCCGTTTCGACGACCTGTTCATGGGCGAGAAGCTCGACCGGACCATGAAGGACTCCACCAACGACGAGGGCACCCTCGCATGGTGGCTCACCTATTACATCCGCGCGCTCGACGACATGTACCGTGTCACCGGGGATGTCAAGTACCTGCACTCCAGCCTCAAGATCGTGCGTGCCGCGGTCAACTGCACCGACGACAAGCGCGGGATTCCCCTGTTCAACCGCACCATCGTGCCCACGTGGGGCTCGCCGAAATATGCGGAGCGCGGGCGCTGCGCGCTCGTGGTCAACACCGGCCTCATCTGCGCCGCGCTTTTCGAGTTCCTGCTGACGGCGCGGACCGCGTCGGGTTTCGACGCCTCGCTCGGCATTGAGCGCGGCATCATCGCCGACACCGCGCTCAAGGCAATGCGGGTCCATGAGCGGCAATGGCGGGCCGGGCCCGAACCGGGCGCCGGCCGCTACATCGGCATGGATCAGGAGAACATGTACGAGGGCAAAACGCTGCCCGCCAACCGCATCAGCGCCATGGGCTGGGCCCACTGGATGGCCTTCAAGTTCAACGGCGACCCGGCCCTGCGCGACCGCGCGCTGGCCGTCGGCTGGTACCTGCGGCACCGCATGGTGCCCGCGCCCGACGGTGCCCTCTACTGGCCCTATCAGCTCTCGGAAGAGCCGGTGCAGGGGGAGCAGCCGCGCGACAAGATTCTCGGCGAGGACACCTCGCACGCCGGGCTCACCATGGCGCTGCCCTTTGCGCTCGCCGGGGACGGTCAGGTGTTCACGCGGGAGGACATGGCGCGCATCGCCAAGATGGTCACCAACGGCCTGGCCCGGCTCGGCAACGGCGTGTTCCTCGGCGACATCACGGGCAACCCCTATTCCAAGCCCGAGCGCATCCGCTTCATCAGCAACTGGCTGCCCCTGGCGGAGTACGACCCCCGGATAGCCAAAGAGGTGGTCAGTTTCTTCCTGAATTACCGCCCCAATCCGGACCCCATCGCGCTTTCATCGCTGATCGTCTTCCAAAAGAGGCCCTGAAC
>CALDSM010000897.1 GCA_937923585.1 uncultured bacterium | reverse complement strand
GACAGGCAGCTCAACAGTAACCGGCGCCGGTTCCAAATAGCGGTCAATCCACACAGGATTTTCTTTGCCGCCTGCTTGCACGACCCGGACAAACAGGCGGAGGTCTTGGCGATAAACGATATTCTTGTCCTGGCGGCAGCGCAGCGAGACGTCCAAAGCCTGTTGCATAACATGGGTTAAAGTCCGGCACTGGCTGGAATTAATAAACCAGGGATACAATCCCGGAGTATAATCGCGAAATTGCGGCCACTGCTTTCGCCCCCGGAGCTTAAGCGCCAGCGATTTTATAACCTGCAAATCTTCTTTTTCAAGAAGCTCCCGGTCTTCAAACGAACAGCTCAGACAATTTTGTTCGTAAATACCACCGGCAGGCGCCAGTTCGCCGGGTACTGTCACATCGTCCAGCGTGATATGCCCCCATCCCCCCTTTGCCGCGTCCACCAGCACCAGATAGGCCGTCTTCCCGGAATACGCCGCCACGTCCCATTCCACGCGGTTCAGCTTCTCCGCATTCGACCCGGAAGCGGTGCGCAGTTCCCGGCCATCGGGCGCGCACAGCGCGACATAGGTATCCAGCCCCGACCCGCCGCCGACCAAGAGCGTGAGTTTCGGCCCGCACAACCGGAACATCGGCGACATCACCACGCCGGTCATCGCGTCGTCATACCCGCCGTCCGCAAGTTCCGTGGTGCTCAGATAATACTTGCCCTGTTTGGGATAGGGCGTGTCCGGCGTGTTACGGCACTGTTCCCGATCACTGACCAGTTTGGCGAACTTCCCGTCCGCCACCACCCATCCCTGCAAATCCCCCGTCTCGAAATCCCAGTGAATGCCGCTCGTCGCACAACTCGAACTGCCCGAACAGCAGGATTCCGCGCCATAGACCGGCACCCCGATAATAAGCACAAACAGAACCGTAACTGCGGCACCGTGAACACAGCCAGAAAGTCTCATCGGACATTCCTCCCTATCCGGTAGGAGTGTAATCCACAAAGGAAGCCTGAACTCTCGCCCAATGCGCAAAGCAATGTAGCACAGACACCTCGTGTCGTTCGCCCCACTGGGAGCGCTGGCGTCCCGCCGGCCCTTTCGAACCAAGCCGGCGAGACGCCGGCGCTCCCAGTGTTGGAAATCTCCATAGGCAGACAGGTACCCTTTAAACCGACTATTCAAAACACAGGACAGCGAATCTCATGATCTGCAGCCTATACGTGTTTCTCCTTGGCGGGATGCCAAATCTTTTAAACAACCCGACCTTCCAAGATGGACTCGACGGATGGAAACACACCGGTCTGGATGGCGTGACCTTCGAAGCCCTTAAGGAACAGGACCGCCCCGCCGCGCGCATCACCGTGCCGGACACGGTACCGCCCGGCTGGCCACTCATTTACCAGGAATTCCCCGCCCAGCCGGGACAGGTGATGCGTGCAGGTGCGGACGCGCTGAGCCGTGACATCCGCGACGGCGCGGGCGCCTACATGGTCATCGAATTCCACAAGGCCGATGGCGTGCGGTTGAGTTTCGAGCAGTCGGGCATGGCACCGCGCGATGGCAAATGGGCCGCGCTGCATGCTGTTGCCATTGCCCCGCAGGAGACAACCGCCTGCCGAGTCGCCCTTGTGGTGAATGGTCACGGCGAGGGCGTGTTCACGAAAGTCACTGCCGTGATGACCGAGGGTACCCCGATCAAACCGTTGGACGGCCCGGTGACGCTCACGGTTACGGACAAGGTCGTCTGCGACAATTTCATCGGATTCGGCGCGGAGGATGATGGCTGGTTCTATAACAAGGTCAATGCCGAACACGGTGTTGAGGAGGCGGACTACGCCATTCGCGAGGGGCGTATTGATTTCATGCAGCCCGACTGGGTGCGCATGTTCTTTTGGCACAAGGATTTCAATCCATCCGGCGACTGGGAGACATTCGACTTCGAGACGGACAACATGCGCAGCCACTATCGAACGCTGGACCAGTATCAGCGGCTGGGCGCCCGCGTGAACGTGGTCGGTGTGGAATGGGGCGTCAAGCAACCCTACGCCGAACCGGACAAGACCGCGCGCGGCATCGGCGCGCTGATGGAGCACCTCATCCGCGACAAGGGGTACACCTGTGTGCAGGAATGGACGCTCACCAACGAGCCGAACGGCTATTTCATTGGCCAGGGTGGTACCCACGAATCGTTCCGCGAACTGCACCAGAAGGTCAAGACTGAATTCGTCCGGCGCGGCCTGAACGTGCGCATCGTCGGATCCGACGACACCGGCGACTTCGACTTCTTTTCGCGGTGTGTTAACGACGACGCCTATTTCGGCCTCGCCGACTACTTCGCCTCGCACCGCTACCTGCAGGCGGCCAGTCGTCCGCTCATGAGCATGTTCCTCGATGAGCGACTCGACCTGCTCCAGTCCCGCACACCGCGCAAGCCGCTGGTCATCGCGGAGTTCGGATTCCAGGACGCCCGTTCCGGCGCGCTCGAAAACCCCCTCATGGAGACCTATCCCTACGCCCTATGGACCTCCGCGTTTGTCGTCGAGGGACTGAACAAGGGTATCGCCGGCTTCTCCATCTGGTGCCTGCACGAGATGTACTACCCCGGCAACGGGTTCATGAACTACGGCCTGTGGAACCACAAGAAGGACAACTATTGGGTCCGCCCCGTCTACCACGCCTGGGCGATGTTCAGCCGCTTCACCAAGGGCGGCGACGCCGTCCGGCGGTGCGAATCCATAAACGCCGCCTATGTCAGCGGCGTCTACGCGGGCGACACGCTGTTCTGGGTAAACCAATCCGACAAACCGATGGAACTGGCGATCAGCGGCATCACGCCCGAGGTTGTGTGCATAATGAAGGAAGACAATCTCAACGGCGACCGGGAATGCGGTGATGTGATGGAGCTAAAGGACGGGCGCTTTACCGCCCCACCCATGAGTTTCGGCTATGCCAAGTAGTCCTCAGGATTGAATCCGCTTCGTCCAGGAAGGTGTCTCCCTCTGTCGCCTGAATACGTCTGTGTGTGTCCGTGTCGGTCCGTGTTCGTCCTTGTCAGACCTAGCCCCCTACTTTACCCGGGTCGTGTGAACGACGACCCAAATCCGCAACCACGTCGTCCACCCCCGCAGCCTCCCCCCTAAGCCGCCGAGCAACCGCCGCAGCGGCGCCGCTTCAATGGCGGCATAACTGCCGTCCGGCCCGAAGCACCAACGCTCGGGCGCACCGGACGCCATGGCCACCAGCCGCAGCCGCGGACTGTCGAACATGACCACGAATCGGGTGCAACCCCGGCTGCGTATTTGGCGGATGAGCGCCATGAGTGCGCCGGGACTGCGTGCGCCATGCGGCGGCGGGGGTGTGGCCACAACCGCGTCGGCCAGCCCGACCAGCGTGTCGCCGGGGAAAGCAGGCGGGATCATGGCCGTAATCCGCGCATTTGGATGGACGCTGCGCAAATGCCGCAGCAACCGCACATAGTGGGGCCCGCGGCTGTAGAAGGCGACTATATGCTGTTCAGCCATCACTCAGTCAATTCCCGGATAAACGGCATGTACCGCTGTTCAATTATCCCGTCCCAATCGTAATCGCGTTCCGACACACGGCGGCCCGCCTCGCCGAGACGGTACCGCAGTGCGGCGTCGTCAAGCAAGGTTTCAAGGTGCCCCGCCAGTTCTGCCGCGTCGCCGGGCGCAAACAGGAATCCAGTCTCTCCGTGGCGCACGATGTCCGCCAGTCCGCCGATGCGGCTCGCGCAAACGGGCAGTCCCGTTGCCATGGCCTCCACGGCGACCAGCCCGAAGGGCTCCTCCCAAATCGAAGGCACGACCACTACGGCAGCCTCGCGGTACAGCGCCAGAGTCTCCTCGTGGGACAGCCATCCCAGTGCCTTGAAACGGCCTGCGCTTTGCTCCACGTCAAACAGCGTGGCGTGCAGCTCGAAGTCGCTTCTTCCTTCCGCCAGCATCTCCCCGGCCCTGCGCAGCACGTCGAGCCCCTTGAGCGGGTCCTCCACGCGCCCGGTCATCAGGATGACCTTCGGTTCCTTTGTTGAGCCGCCTAGGACCGGCTCTATTTCATTTACCGGCGCGCCGCCGGGAAAGACCTCCACCCGCTTTGTGAATTCGGCAACCTGGGCGCGCAGCGTTGTGTTGGACACAATCACGGCCGTGTAGGCCTGCAACGATGCCATGACCACCTGGTGGTACTCGGGCCGCCACGCCTCCGCCGCGACCCAGTCCGACGCCCAGGTGCGCATGCGCCCCGAGCGAATTTCCGGTCCCAGCCGCTCCAGTGCGCAGGCGCGGCACACATCCGGTGTGCGCAGATAGTCGTTCGGGCAGGGCTTGCCGTCCTTGAACCGCAGTGCGTCGCGCGCGCAGGCCAGTTCATGCGCATAGAAACGGCCCACCAGCCGGTGATGGGCCAGTGCCCTCGCCAGGTACGGCTTCAGCGCAAAACCATGGGTGAGAAACACCACATCGGGTTGCCACGCATCCACCGCCGACCGAAAGCGCGCGCACAGTGTCGCTGGCTTGAGTTCCCTGCGGTCAAATTCCAATACCGTTGCCGGGAACGGAATCGAGTCCGTTTGCACATTACCCCGTTCCGTCGAACCGGCCTCGTGCGCGACGAAGAGCTGCACTTCGACACCGCGCCGCGCAAGGCCGCTCATGACGTGATAGACATCCGCGTCCGCACCGCCGTTGGGCGGCCAACTGAAGACCAGGTCCACAAAAGCCACGCGCAGGGGCTTGGTTCCGGTGCTCATGCGCCCCCACTCCCCACCCACCGCGCCATGTCCTCCCACAGCGGCCGGTAATGCTTTTCCATCACGGCATTCCACGAAAACTCAGCCAGCACCCGCGCCCGGC
>CALDSM010000896.1 GCA_937923585.1 uncultured bacterium | reverse complement strand
AAACGCGCTGCATTCTGTGTGTTGCTCCTGTGCGCCGTCCACCCGGAAGCACCCGCCCAACTGACCAAAGAGGATCAGGCTGCGGAGAACGGCCTGCGCACGCGCGAGATCATCGCCTTCTGCCTCGACTATGCCGACGGCTGGCTCAAACAGGCGGACCCGGCAACGGGGCTCCTGCCAAGACGGCTCAAGGAGGACCGTTTCTGGAACGCCAAAGACTGCGCCGCCGACAACTTCCCCTACCTGCTGCTTACCGCCCACGTCACCGGGCAGTTTCATCTGCAGAAGGCCGCGCTTGACATGCTGGACACCGAACGGCGGCTCACGCCGCGCATTGACTCGCTGCCCGACACCTATGACTTTGCGAAGAAAGGTTTTCTGGACGAAACACCGAAACTTCAGGACATCCTGTTTGGCGCCTCGGAATACGCCAAGGACGGGCTGATGCCGGTCAGCGAGTGGCTCGGCCCCGGCCCCTGGATGGACCGCATGCGCGAAATGATCGGGGACATCTGGAAACACGCCGAAGTGGACACCGAATACGGAAAGCTGCCCTCGGAAAACATTGAGATACTTGGCAATCTCATGCAGGTGATGAGCCGCCTCTACTGGATGACCCATGACGCGCAGTACAAAGAATGGGCCTATCGTATTGCCGACTACTACCTCTTAAAGAAGGAATTCCTCGGACTGGAGCGGATTCCGCTGCGCGACCATGGCTGTGAGGTGCTTGGCGGCCTGTCCGAAGTCTATGTGATTGCCGCAAACGAGGACAGCGCCAAGCGCGAGGCGTACCGCGGCCCGTTGCACAAGGTGATGGATCTGATTCTGGAAAAGGGCCGCAACGAGGACGGCATGATGCCCAACGGCTTCGATGTCCGCACGGGAGAGCAGGGCTGGGAACTGACCAGCGACGGCTGGGGCTACGTTTATGACGCCGTCTACACCATCGGCCTGGTGGACGATTATGCCCCGTATCGGGAGGCCGCGGAGAAAGCCGTGACCAACGTGTACCGATACCTGGGCGCGAACTGGGAGCGCGGCAGCGCCGACGGCTATGCCGACAGCATCGAAAGCGCCATCACCCTGATGAACCGGATACCCTGTGCGAAAACCGTTTCCTGGATCGAACAATCCGCAACGTTTATCCTGGAAAAGCAGCGTTCCGACGGCATTCTCGAAGCGTGGTACGGCGACGGCAATTCGGCCCGAACGCTGATGATGTACGCCCTGTATTTGACGCAGGGTGTCACCGCCGCGCCATGGCGGAAAGACATGAACCTGGGTGCGGTTCCGGACGGCCAGGGCGGGCTTGTCATCTCGCTGGCTGCGGAGTGGGCCTGGGATGGCGCGCTTTGCTTCGACCGCCCCCGTCACCGGGACTATTTCCACATGCCCCTGGACTATCCCCGCATCAACCATTTCCCGGAATGGTTCACGGTCGAGGAGAAGGCGGAATATGTTCTGACACTTCCTGACGGCAAGGATATGCGTGTTCTTGGTTCGGAACTGTGGAACTATCCCCTTCATCTGGAGCCCGGCAGCAAGGTCCTGCTAAAGATTCACGCGGTGCAACCGGACACGAAGCCCGTGCCTGCTGATGCCTGTCCGGGCGACTGGCGCGCACTGCGCTGCACGGCAAAGGACGGCGAGGCGC
>CALDSM010000895.1 GCA_937923585.1 uncultured bacterium | reverse complement strand
ACCACCGAGATCTACACTCTTTCCCTACACGACGCTCTTCCGATCTGTTCCCGGATTCGGGCCAGTTTGCCTTCGCCGCGTCCGGTTCATCGCCCCAGGGGAAATTGCGGTAGGGATTCTGCTGGCCTCCGCGCGCCGCATATTCCCATTCCGCTTCGGTTGGCAGGCGATAGCCGCTTCGGTTGAAGTCGCAGGCCCAGGTGGCCGTGTCATAACAGACAGGCCGTTTCTGCCGCTCACCGCACCAGTTGCAGTATGCCGCCGCGCCGCACCAGCGGATACAGACGACCGGGTGGGTCTCCTTGTTGTCCAGCACGGAGAACGCCATTCCGTCCCAGCCAATTCGGCTGTGCGGAGACATGCCGCGCGTTTCGCACAGCAGGTCGTTTCCGCCCGCCAGATAGACCCCGCCGTCGCGAACCTGAATTTGCCTCTGCGCCAGCGCCGAGTTCAGAAACGTGCAGTAATCCTGGTTGGTGACATTGTTGATGCCCATGTAAAAGGAATCGAGACGCACCGTGTGGAGCGGCGTCTCATCGCCGCCGTGTTTGGGGTCCACGAAGCCGTGGTGATCACCCATCTCAAAGCTGCCTTCGGGAATCAGCGCCATGCCCGGCGGCGCGGCGACCGGTGCCTGCGAAACTCCGAAGCCCCCCCCAAATGCCAGCAGCGCCGCAACGACGGAGAATGTGCGTCCCAGCGAATTGCTCCTGCACATTTCTGTCCTTTCCATGACTAAACCCTTCTGTCTCTGTTGTGCATCCTGACCTTGGGCGTCACGCAGGAACCACAAACGGCCTATGGCCGCCTCGGGGACAGCACCTGCAATAGCACAATGCCCAGTGCTCCCATCAGCAGGTCACCGAGGAACGTGCGGGTACCGCCGGGTGAAGAGGCGCTCTTGCCGCCTGTGCAGCCCGTGAAGCCGGTGCATCCAAACCATGGCGCCGTATCCATGCCCAGTTCATCGGGAGTGAGTTGGCCGTCACCATTCGCGTCCAGCGCGGTGAACACGGCCTCGGTCATGCCGGAAATTGCGGACGCCGTCTCTTCCATGGACAGTCCGCCGCTGTTGTCCGCGTCCGCCTGGCCGAATGCCGCCGCCGCCTCTTGGCGCATGGGTTCAATATTCTGCGGCGCTTCGCCTTCACCCGCTTCCGGCCCGCTGCTCACCACCAGGTCCACCGCGCTGCCCAAGGCCGCCTCGGTCCCGCCGGCCGGGTCCTGATAGACCACATTGCCGGCCGGGACGGCTGCAACGTGCATTTCGCGCACCGTGCCGACGACCAACCCGCTCTCACCGAACAGGGATATGGCCTGGACCAGCGTTTTTCCGAGCACATCGGGCACAATTGCGAACTGGGTCGCCGTGTCCTCCGTGAACACAGCGGTGATGCTCGTGTTCCCGTTCACGGCGAAGGTTGCGGGATTGCTTACCGTGGTCAAGGCGCCCTCCCAGCGGGCAAAGCGCCAGCCCGGTGCCGGGTTGGGCGTCAGGGTCACATTTGTGCCCGCCGCATAACTTCCGCCCGGGGGGTTCAGCGTCACACTGCCCTGGCCTGTGACATTCACCGTCAACGTGTACTGGTTCGGAAGGACGGCGGTATAGGTCGCGCTGACGGTGGCGGTCTGACCGTCATTGACCGGGACGGTCCTGTCCGCCGGCGTTGTCCAACCGGCCACATTCTTGAAAACAACCGTCACGTTGCCCGCGGCCAGGTGGTCCAGCGTGATGCCGCTGTTGTTCCATGCCGCGCTGCCGCTAATGGCCCACTGCGCACCCGCGGCAACCGCAGCGGCAGACTCAATGGTTACGGTGATCGCACCGTTGGATCCGGGTTCGCCCTCGCCTTCCGCGGGGGGTTCTCCTTCCACCGGGGGTTCACCCTCACCCTGCCGGGAGTAGACCACGTTCAATTCCCCGGTGTCCAGAATGAGCCCCTGCATGGCGGCCAGCAGGACGTCGCGGCTGACCTGTTCGGGTGCAACACTGATCTGCGGCGCCGCAGACAACGCGTAGACCGTCAAGGTGTACGTCTTTTCACCGGGACCCTGGGAACATGGCGGGGCGTATTCGGCCAGCCCGTTCACGCTGTTGTTGCCCAGGGTGCCTGTGCCGGTTGCGTTCTTGGCAAGGCTTAGTATGTTGGCCGGAATGTCGTAGAGAATCCAGTACCACTTGTTCCCGTCCGGGGCGATGTGGTGCATGATGATCGCGTAACTTTGGGTTTCCGCGGGCGCGCCGCTCCATTGCAGCGGCAGCGTGGCGGCGGTGCCGTCACAGGTGTATTCCGTCGGCAGCGCTCCGCCGTTCGCCACTTCGGAACTCTGCAGTGTCATGGAACCGCCAGGCTCGCCTTCTCCTTCGCCCTCGCCTGTAGCGGGTTCCCGGAACAGGTAATCCGTGTCGGCGATATAAGGTGTGAGCAGGCTCAAGTCCGTGATGGCGGCGGAATACAGGTACGGCGTGGTGCATACGGAGAAGTCGAAGGGGGTGCCGTCACTGTAGGTGCCGGACATGATGGATTTTCTGAGCGTGGCGAGTTTGTCCTTTTGCACCGTGGTCAGCGCGGCGTAGACCTGCGCGAATACGGTTGCATAGTGATAGTTGTTTTCGCCGTCCAGATCGCCGTAGGTCCCCGAAAGGGCGAGCACCTGCGTCCTCACCGAATCACTTGAGGCCGTGGAGACGATAAGACCGCGCAGCAGCGTGGCGATTTGCGTCCGCACACCCACGATGCTGGTGGCGCCCGCGTAGAGGTTGTTTCGCTGTGTGTCCACAAGACTCGAAATCAGCGCGGCCTGAGCCTGCGTCACATAGCCTTTGGAACTGTCGCACAGAGCGGCGCCGGCTGTGGCCGTGAGCTGCTCGTCAATGCCGTAACCCTCATGGCCGATGGCGGGGGCATCCTTGATGTAAAAGGAACCGTAGTAGGTGCCCTGGCGCTCGGGGCAGAAATAGACGTCCGCATCCACCGACCCGGCATACCAGCTGAACAAGTCGCTGGCGTAGGTCATTACGGCCACGGCCGTGCCCTGCGGCAGGCCCTGCATGCGGGTCCGAATCTGGTCGTTGGTGATGTCGGGCCACGAGTTCCAGCCTTTTCCTTTCATGTTGTCAAGGTAGGCTTTCTGCGCGGCATCCATCGAGTTGAAGATGTTGGCATAGAGCAGGGCGCGGTCAAAGCTGATTTGACCGTCAATCAGGTAAAGTTCCCGCGAGGCCTGTTTCACGGCGTCAAGATTCAACCCTGTGGAACCGGCGGGAATGTCGCCGTCCATGAGCCGGCGAAACGCCTTCATGAGGGGAAAGCGCTTGTAGCCGTACAGGTTAATCTGGCCAATCTGGGCGGTGGCCAGCGTCTTCAACTGCGCGAACTGTGCGTCGTTGAGCAGGTAGATGACGTTGTTGGCGACCCGCGTCAGGAAGCTGGTGTTGTGCCCCATGCTGTCCGGGTCATTGTCGCGCAGATACTGGAAGCCCGTGTAGTCGGCCACCTTGCCCGGGGGGAAGAAGGACTGCGCCTCCAGGTTCCCGGTCATCATGCCCAGTCCCGCGAACGCCAGCGTGGTGCGCTGCGCCCCGTCGGAAATCGTCTGCTCCAGCGTCATCCCGCCCGGCGGCGGTGCTTGCGCGGAGATGTCCGCGCAAAGCAAAGCGCATGCCCCCAATGTCAGTACTGTTGCGGCAAAGGACGCCGCATTTCCCGCGCCTTTTTTCAGAGAACTTTCTGTTTTCTTCATGGCTGCGCCTCCTGTGTCTGTTTTGGCGTCCTTCCGAAGGGTCCCCCTGTCCGGAGGGAATGCGGCCGGACCGCCCAAGAACGTGTCTGTGATCTCTGCCGAACCATTCAGGCTGCACTCCTGTCTGCCCAAATGGTATCGCGCGATCATTACGGGCCGACATGCATTTTGATGAAGGTTTTGTAATGTTTTCTGGAAGCGTCCGCCGGGGATACGGATGACCATCGGAATGCCCTCCCGCGTGCGTGTTGCCCGGTTCGGGCGTTCTGGTTACTATAGTGCCCGCCGTTTGAACCCCTGCCGTCACAAACGCGGAACAACAAGGAGTGCCGCCATGCGAAACATCCCGTTCATCTTCTGTCTCGTCACTGCGTTGGTCTGCGCGGGAACCGCCAGCGCCGCGGACACGCTCTGGAACATCGGCAAGAAGGACGCGGATTACGGGGAGTTCGCCGCCGCCGGCAACTACGCGGACTACGCAAAGCGCTTCGCGAATGACGTGACCTACCGGATCGGCAAGAGCGTGCCGGAAAAGGATTGGCCCTTCATTCAGCCGGGCCCGAACGATGACTGGGCGGGACTGAAGGCGCATCCTTTCCGGATCATCTTCAACGTCAAGAAGACACCCAGGACCGGGTACCGTCTGTTTGTGAACCTCGTGGACACCCACCCCGCCGGTCCGCCGACACTGTCCGTGAAGATTAACGGCCATGAATGCCCCGCCGTGGCGCTGCCCGCCGGGAAAGGAGATGCGTCGCTCACCAATCCCAAGGACGGGAGGCCGGTCAAAAAGGCCTTCGTGTTCCCGCCCGCCTGGATGAAGCGCGGCAGTAATGAACTGGTGCTCACCACCACCGCCGGGTCCTGGATGCTGTACGACTCGGTGAAACTGGAGGAGGGCGTGCCCACCGCGCCGCAGGTGGAACGCATTGACGCCGCCTGCACGCCCATGTTCAAAATGGTGGACGGCGTGATGAAGCAGGCGGTGCTCGTGGAGGTGGAGAACGAGGGACTCGACGGAGCAGCCACACTCGGGCTCCAAGGCGGCGCCGCGCCGCAGCAAATCACGCTGGCCCAGGGGGAAAGCTCGATCCCGCTGCTGGTGGACCCGTTTACCCAGGCCGAGAAGCGCAGGGTGACGCTCAAGGTCGGCGACAAGGAGACATCCGCCTCTTTTGACGCCCAGCCCGAGAAGCAGTGGAAGGTGTTTGTGGCCGCTTCGGCCCACACCGACATCGGCTACACGGACCTGCAGGAAAAATGCATGCAGCTCCACGTGGACAACGCCGTCGGCGCGCTGGAGGCCTGCGACCGGCTGCCGAACTACAAGTACAACCTGGAAGTCTTTGCGCAGTTGGACTGGTTCCGCCAGCTTGCCCCGGACAAGTTCCCCGTGCTGGAGCAGCGCATCAAAGAGGGGCGCATGGGCCTGACGGCCCTCTACCTTAACATGCTCACCGGCATCTGCTCCGGCGAGGAACTGGTCCGAGTGCTGCAGCCCGCGCAGTTGTACGGCCGCGCGCTGGGCGTGCCGGTCACCATGGCCTCGCTCAACGACGTGCCCAGCACCATCGGCACGCTGCCCATGTTCCTGGGGCAGGCGGGTGTGAAGTACTTCGCCGAAGCCATCAACGAGGACCGCGGCCCGTCCTTCATGCACGCCGAAAAGGAAACGGTGCAGTCCCCCTACTGGTGGGAGGGGCTCGACGGCTCGCGCGTGCTCACCATGCACACGATCACCTATTTCCAGGCCAACCAGATCCGCATGAACGAGAGCATGGCCGCCGTGGAGCGCGAACTGCCGCGGTTCATGAAGAAATTCGTGCGGCCCGACTATCCCTGCGACGCCATCTTCATCAACGGCGCGTTTGTGGACAACACCGTCATGACGCCGCGCTACGCCGAGGTTGCCGAGGAATGGAACAAGACCTGGGACTTCCCCAAGTTCATCATCGCCCGGCCCGACGAGTATTTTGAATACGTGGAGAAGAACTTCGCCGAGGCGCTGCCGGTCTACCGCGGTGACATGGGCAGTTTCTGGGAGGACGGCGCCGCCTCCACCGCCGCCGAAACGGCGAAATCCCGCTGGGCCAAGGCGCACGTGAACACCGCCGAGAAATGGATGGCGCTGGCGCAGGCCCGCGGGGCGAAGAAAGACGCCCCGCTCAAGGCACTCGACACGGCCTGGGAACAGATTGTCTACTTTGACGAGCACACCTGGGGCGCGGCGCAAAGCATCGGAGACCCGAACGACCCGCAGACCGTCGGCCAGTGGAAGCGAAAGGCTGATTACGCGACACGGTCCATAGACCAAAGCCGCGACATGGAGCAGGCGGGCATTGCCGCGCTCCGCGCGATGTCGGCCAAGGGTGACAAAGGCAGCACGCTGCACGTGTCCAACCCCCTGTCCTGGGCGCGCGACATCCTGGTCACGGTCCCGGCGGAGACCAAGGCTACCGCCATCCGCGACGCCGCCACCGGCAAGGCCGTAACGGTGCAGCGCACCGCGGGCGGCGACCTGGCCTTTGTCGCCAAACAGGTGCCTGCGGTAGGTTATCGCCTCTACACGATAGAGACCGGCGGCAAGGACGCCAAAGGCGCTGCGTTGCTGGCCAAAGACGGCGATGACTTCACCTGGAAGGGCGCGGGCTACCGCTTCCACATCAACCCGAAGACCGGTGCGCTCGACAGTGTCACTGAGTTGAAGTCGGGACGCGAATGGGTGGACACCGCCTCCGGCCTCGGCATGAACCAGTACCTCTACGTCAGCGGCGGCAACGGCACCGCCCTGATCCATCCCAACGCCAAACCCGCCCCGCTGCTGGTGCCCGTCACGCATGAAACCGCCGCCGTCACGCTGGCCGAGAACGGCCCGCTGCGCGCCGTGCTGCACATCGCCCGCAGCGGCAAGGCCGACCCGGTGGACACCGACCTTGTCATCCACCGCGACGGCACCATGGACTTCGTCAACGTCCTGCACAAGACCGAAACGCTGGAAAAGGAGGGCGGCTATTTCGCGTTCCCCTTCGGCCTGAACAAGGCCGACGAGACCAACGCCTACATGGAACTGCCCTACGGCATCGCCGCGGTGGATCAGGAGCAGATGCCCGGCGCCTGCCGTGAGTGGCACGCCGTCAACACCTTCGCCGCCGTCGGCGACAGCGCGCTGTCGGCCTGCGTGGCGTCCGTGGACACGCCCATGTTCACCGTCGGCGAACTCAACCGCGGCATCTGGCCCGCCCGCAACGGCGGCAACCGCAACATCCTCTATGCCTACGTGTTCAACAATTACTGGCACACGAACTACAAAGCCTCGCAGGGCGGCGACATCCGCTGCACCTTCTCGGTCAGGCTGTCCGACACGCCCTTTGACACCGTTGCCGCCACGCGCTTCGGTTGGGCGCGCACGCTCGACCTCACGCCCGACCGAAACTGCGCCCTGGCCTGCGCCGCCACCGGCATGCCCGCCGAAGCCTCCTACCTGCGCCTCGACAACGGACCCGTGCTGCTCGGCGAACTGTTGCCGCAGGAAGGCCGGATCATGGCGCGGCTCTACAACCCGTCCTATGAGCCCGCCGTGACGACGATCACGCTGCCGGGCGTGCGCGCAGGCGCCATGTCCAAGACGGACCTCTTCGGCGACAACGGCGTGCCGCTGCCCGCCTCGGGCAAAGTGACCGTGCCCGGCCGCGGCATGGTGTCGGTGACGATCAAGACACAATAACCATCGTGGCAGGCAACAAGGAGATGTGTTTGTATCGTGCTTTCAGTGCTTGAATTTCGTGTTGTACCCAGTCCCCGGGGCGTTGCCCCGGGCTAACATGTAATGCGCCTTCAGCGCTCAGGACCGTGCGTACCGTTATGGTCTTGCGGCAATTCCGCGTCTTCCGGTGGTTCCGTGCGATGTGGTACGGTCTTCCGGCGGCTCTCAGGTTCGGACGCGCCAAAGGCGCACGACAAGACAGCCCGGGGCAACGCCCCGGGGAACCGACGCCACCAGCGGATAAGCCCTGAAAGGGCGAAACACGACCTTCGGTCGGGGCGGCCGACAATCATGGTTTTGGTATTACCGATTAGGGAAGGATGAGACATGGCATTGCGTTTAAACGGCATTGACGCGGCGGTGATGGTGGTTTACCTGGCCGTTGTGGTCACGCTCGGCCTGATCATGAAGCGCCGGGCCGCGAAGGACATCGGCAGTTACTTCCTCGGTGAACGCCAACTTCCGTGGTGGGCGCTGGCCATGTCGGGCAGTTCGTCCTACTTCGACATCACCGGCACGATGTGGATCGTCGGACTCTTTGTGACCATGGGCCTCAAGGGCATGTGGGTGCAGTGGATCTGGGGATTCATTATCCCCGTGTTCTACATGACCTACATGGGCAAGTGGATACGCCGTTCCGGCGTGATGACCGGCGCGGAATGGATGGAGACCCGCTTCGGTTCGGGCCGCGCCGGGGAACTGGCCCGCGCCTCCTACACGCTCTACGCTGTACTCACAATCACCGCGTTCCTCGCCTACGGCGCGGTGGGCATGGGCAAGTTCGGCGCGGTGTTCCTGCCCTTCAGCGAGCACGTCTGCGCCGTGCTGATCCTCGGCATCACGGGCGCCTATGTCATCGTCGGCGGGTTCCAGGGCGTCGTGCTGGTCGAAATCTTCCAGACCATCGTGCTGTCCGTCGGAGCAATAATGATTGCCTGGCTCGGCTTCACCAGGGTCGCGCCCGAGGCGCTGCAGGCGGCCGTCGCACCGGACTGGGGCAGCCTCATGCCGGTGTGGCGCTTCAATTCGCCCGACGGCTCCGCGGAGTATGAACTGTTCGGCGTGTTGCTCATGATCTGGGTGTTCAAGGGCATGCTGCTCTCCTTCTCCGGCCCGGAGCAGTTGTACGACTTCCAGCGCTTCCTCGCCGCCAAGACGCCGAAAGAGGCGTCCAAACTCGGCGCGCTTTGGGGCGCCATCCACACCGTGCGCTGGCCCATGGCCATGGCGCTGGCCGCGATGGGCATCGTGGGGCTGGCCAAGCAGGGCGACCCGGAAAAGGTGCTGCCGTCGGTGATTCAGGACATGCTGCCCACGGGCGTGCGCGGCATTGTGCTTGCCGCGCTGCTGTCCGGCTTCCTGGCCACGTTCAACTCCACCGTCAACGGCGGCGCGAGCTACATCGTCAAGGACATCTACCACAAATACCTGAACCCGCGCGCCACGCAGCGCCAGTTGATTCTGGCCAGCTACGCCTCATCGGCGCTGCTGGTGCTCATGGGTATCGCGGTCAGCTTCGCCGCCTCGTCCATCAACCAAATGTTCACCTGGATCATGGGCACGCTCGGCGCGGGCGTGCTCCTGCCCAACGTGCTGCGCTGGTACTGGTGGCGCGTCAACGGCTGGGCCTACGCCGCGGGCACGCTCTCCGGCATGCTGCTGTCGCTGATCCAGGCGCTCGTGCCCACCTTCTCCAAGATGCCGCTTTACGAGACTTTTCCGGCCATCGCCGGCGTGGTGCTGCTGATCACCGTGGCCGTGGCGCTGCTGACCGAGCCCACCGATCGCGAAACGCTGTTGCGCTTCTACCGCGAGGTCCGGCCCGCGGGTTTCTGGAAGCCCGTCGCCGACGAGACCGGTCTCGCCCGCGAGGCCAACGCCACCTTCCTGAACGACATGATGAATGTCGTCATCGGCATCCCCTGGCTCATCGCCATGTGGCTGTGCCCGGTCTACCTCGTGCTGCACCGCTTCGCCGAATCCGCCGCGGCCTTCGCCGTCGTGGCAATCCTCAGCCTCGTGCTCTACAAGACCTGGTATCAACGCCTGACTGAAGACTGAGCACACTGGGAGCGCCGGCGTCCCCGCCGGCTGTGTTGTTGCGCGAAGGCAGCCGGCGGGACGCCGGCGCTCCCAGTAGGGCGGCGCTCCAACGTTCCCACAGGCCGCAAAAAGAACTTCCCTTGCGCACCGTGCTATACTCTGCCCTTCTTCGGAACCAGTTCAGGGAAAGGTGTGTTTGTGAACTCGCTGTTGGGCACGGATGAATCACTCTGGTCGCTCCTGTGGCATGTCGTGGGCGCGGCCGGCGCCGTGATTTTCTTCGGGCGCTTCTACGTCCAGTGGATTGTCTCCGAGCGGGCGGGCCGAAGCGTCATGCCGGTGATCTTCTGGTACATGAGCGGCGTGGGATCGGTGGCGCTGCTGCTCTACGGGGTCATCTACCTGAACTCCCCCGTGGCGGCGCTGAGTTACGGCTTCAACAGCATCGTCTATGCCCGCAACCTTGTCCACATCTGGAATGAGAAGGGAACACTGACCCGCCGCGCATCGCTGCTGTTTCAGGGTGCCGTCGGGGTATTCCTGCTCGTAAGCGTGGTCATGGTGGCCTGGACATGGCTCCACGAATACCACGAGGTCCGCAACGAGACCCGCGAGGTCATCGTGCGCACCTGGTTCTGGATCGGCGTGGGGGTGATTGGGCAGAGCCTGTTCGCCGCCCGGTTCGCCGTCCAGTGGGTGGTCACCGAGGTGAAGAAGCGCAGTGTCATCCCGCGTTCGTTCTGGTATCTGAGCATTGCGGCGTCGCTGCTGCTCATGTCCTCCTACGTGCAGCGGCAGGAATGGATTAATGTGGCCGGAATGATGGCGACGCTGCCGGTGTACGTGCGCAACGTCATGCTGATCCGCGCGGGACGGGCGCCGTCCGGCGAATAGCGCCGAAGGACGGCAGCCAACCCGCCGTTCGGCAGTTTGAAAAGCGTGTCTGCACCTGTTTTTCGACCGCCCCGACCCACTATAGTAATATATAGTCCCGCCGGAATCCGGCGGCTCAGGAACACCAATGACAAGAATCCATTCAGCGTTGGCTTGTGCGGCGCTTGCGGCATGGGCCGCGTTCGGCCAGGACACGCCGCCCCCCCCCATGCCGCCCAGCGCGCCGGCGCCCTTCAACAGGCCTTCCGGCGTGGTGGTGCCGGAAAGTGCCCCGCCTTCCGCCCCGTCAAAGGTGATTGTGAGTTACTGGGATGTGGTCCGGGATCTTATGGTGCGCGCCAAGAACATGCCGCCACGCCCCGGCCGGTCGGCCGGCCGTTCGGGCGACCTGCGGCCCGACTATCCCTTCGAGGAGTTCCGCAACCTGCGGGGATCGGATCTGGTCCGCGCCGCCCATGAAGGCGCCATTGCAGCGCGCCGCCAGAAAGCCGGCAGGCCGGCTGCGGAGGCCGACCGGCAGGTGTGGGAAAACGCCATGCTGGCGCTCGAATACTTCCCCCTGCTCATCCGGGATGACAACGACATCCGGGTCATCGCCAAGATTATCGAGGGCCGTGACGAAGACATCGCGCTGCGGCGTTTTGTGCTGGACAAACTCGCACCGGACCAGAAGAATCCCTCTCTGCTGTCCATGTTCCTCGGTGACACCGGCACGGGGTATTCCGGCGAATTTGGCCGGGCTTTGGACTCGGCCAGCAGCCACCCTCTGGAAGACCCGTCTTTCCAGACAGAAAGCATGCGGGTGAATTTTGGCCGCCTCATGAAGCGCTACAACGAGGCATTCTCCGCCGACGCAAAGATTGCCGCCCTCGTGAAGGAAACGGGCCAGCCGGTGTCTTCCGCGGCGTTGGTCGGGGAAAAGCCGCCGGAGATCGAAAAGGCCACCAGGGACCAACTTGCAGGCATCGGCATTGCCAAGTTTGCGGAACTGATCGCCGTGCATATCGATCCCGACAGCGCCAGCGATCCCGGCGTCAAGGCCGAGACCCGGCGCATTCTGGAAAAGATCGCCGCCGAGGTGCTTGTTCCGGACCGCGAGGTCATCCTGCGCTACCTGGACCCGTCCCGCCCCGTGCCGCCGAAAGCGCCGGAAGCCGAGGGCATGCCGGGACTGCCCCCCCTGCCTGAAATGGAAAGCGATGAGAACCTGATGCCGGTGCTCCCGGGCGCCGAATCGGGGTTTCCCATTGAGCCCCCGGTCAGCCAGGGCGACCAGCCCCCGCCCACGCCCGTACCGCTGCCTTCAGGGCTGTAACACTGACTCTTGCTCCTGCTCCGGTTCGAGACGGTGCAAACAACCGGATCATATGATATTTCCGGGAAGAAACGAGCCCCCGACAGTCACCGTTT